>NZ_RWIL01000120.1:0-33964 GCF_009764635.1 Pseudomonas sp. PB103
CGGCGCCGCCGCTCCTGGCCCAAAAGCTCCCCACTCTTATCGTTGCTGTTAGTCATAAACATAACCGTTTGCCTATCCCTTATCGTAAGGGGGAAACGGTGTCCTGTCTTTCATGGGGCTCGTTCACTCGCCACCCTTCTAGACACTGCTGCCAGAAGATTGCCTATCGGGTGCTCGATCTTTTCCAGCGTCTGGTATAGGCCAGAGCGCACGCTGGAACTAGGAGTCAGTTCCCTGCCCAGCAGATTTTCGTTTCATCCAAAAAGCCAAGGGTGATTCATTGACATAAGCACTAATGCTGCTTAGCTATTGAATGATGCGTGACTAATCCAAGGGAAAGCCATGACCGACCAGGGAATTGAAATCGCACAAATATCATTTTTTCTCGCAAGAGAAGATAAAAAAATCGGCTCAATATTTGATCAAAAAAAAGATGTTTTAAAGAACTTATCCGCAAGTGAATTTAGATTCACAGTTAGTGAGACAGATTGTCATTTTATATATTTTGAAACCACAAGCACAAAATCAAATCCGCCATGGCTAAACTTTATTAATGAAAAACTCCCTTTGAACGATGCGCCACTCTTCAGTTCAAAAAATAAGAATCCAAATGGGATCTTATTTTTAACAATCAATGGCAGAGTATTTGCGGCAACCTTTGGACGGAGTGCTGTAAGTTATCTTGATCGCGATGCCTTTGAGCCGGACTTCGGAATAAAAACAGCCATGAACATGTGTGGCAACGAAGAAATACGCCAGACAAAAAGTGAAAGCCACGCAATTACACCAACACATATTGATAGGCAGGTAAATAAACCGGCTGACTCTTTCGCTTTTGGTCTTAGCGAAGCGGAAGACCTGCGTTACATTTCAGCCCACATGAAAGACCATAAAAATATAACCCTTCAAGGTCGAAACAACTTAACAATAAAAATTATTGGAAAAGAAAAACTTAACTGGCAGATATTGATCGACTATTGCGAAGATTTTTTAGTGGCTTACGCAAGCAAGGAGTACACCAAGCTGTTTCCGAATTACAAGCATTTTGACGAGGCGACGGAGTCAGACAGTAATATTCTAAATGAGCATCTAGCCAACCAACTCCGCTTGAAAAACACGAGCAATATCAGCCTTGGAATACCAGAAGTACTAATTGACTCAGATTATGGATTCGCCTATTCAAACAACAAAAGATCCGGAGATAAAATTTATGCATATTTAGAAATTCGCCAAATATACGAACATATAAGTGCAGAAAAAATAACCGTCACAAAGCTAAAATCAAAATATATTTATGCGTACTCATACGAAGAGGACCAAGTTCTTAGCTATAAGAAATGGCCACTATATAACTGCCTATCTTTTGAGCAAGCTCTAGGGGAGAAATACTTTGTATTAAGTGATGGGAAATGGCTGGAGGTAGATAGCGATTTCTACAGCGAAATAACCAACTTCACTAAAATCACGCTCCACGAAGAGGCTTGCGAGGAGATTTATAGGGGGGTCGATATCAGCGACGATGAAAAAATGCAGAATAGAGAGAGCATCTTTAACAAGACAATCTGCGAAATACGCCCCTCATGCGTTTTGTTTGACCAAGCAAAACTTCAAATCGGTTCTGGTCGCAAAGACAAAGAATTTTGTGACATTCTAGATCTCACGAATGACAACAAGATTAGGATCATTCATTGCAAACCATACAAAAATGCCTCTTCAACAAACTATTTATTCTCACAAGCCCAATTCTATTGCCATGCGTTCATTAACGATCAATCTTTCCTTGGAGAGATCAGGAATCATATAAATTTATCTACCAGCACAAAAAAAGCAGAATATTTAGACTACATAAAACCCAACATAGCGGACATACATGGCAAAGACTATGTTGTTTGCCTATGGCTCCTGTGCGATCAACACGCAGCGACTCCGGTTAAAACTGAAATACCATTGATGGCTCAATATGAATTGAAGCTGATGCACGAACACTTGCGAAACACATGCAAATTTCAGGATGTCATAATACGATTTATTCCCGTCATCAAGAAAAATTACATCAAGGCTATTTCCAATTGATAATTTGGAAACACTTTTCACATTACTTAACCATGATTCAAAGGGAGCGATATGGCTATTGACTTGGTAAAGATTGCTCAATCAATTTCGAAGACCGGTTTCAAGCTGGAGTATGAAATCGGAAAAACCTTGAGAAAAAACGGATGGCACCTGATTAGCAACCGTTGTTATATTGATGACCTCGAGGGAACGGTAAGGGAGATTGATCTGCTAGCCTATAAAGTTACAAACCTAAAAGACTTAAGCATTTACACCGTAATAATTATAAGCTGCAAAAAAAACGAAGCCAACTCATGGACTCTTCTATCTCGCCCGGTGGACGACAAAGATCCCAACTATAATTGGCGCCCTTTTAAAGGCTGGACTAACCACCCCGCGATACATCACTACATGTCAAAAATGACATGGTCTCCGTCTTATCACGAAAAACTATCAAAAGAATGCCCAGTGTTATTTTCCGCACCAAATGTAGACGTATTCGCCTTCCAAGAAATGAGCAAAGCAAATTCATCCCCTCAAAACGACAAAAATATATTTGCTTCAATTACATCACTAATGAAGGCACAGTCTTATGAGATGAGTATTTTGAAGGAACGCCAAAAAAACAAAAAACGAATTTATCAATTTAACCTAGCATCAATCATTGAGAGCGAGTTAGTGAGAGTCTTATTTCAAGATGATGGCATCTCAGCAGAATCAGTGAACGCCGAGGACTACCTTTGTCGATACATATTAAACGAAAAAGAGGAAGTAGCCAGAATTAAATTTATCACTGCGAACGCATTCCCAGACATTTTACAACAATATTCCATACTACACGCAAGCAATTGCGAATTCATTCAGGAAAGCTATGATAAATTTTATCGCGACGCATACAAGGACTGGTCAAAAACCCAAGTACTATTACCAGATTTTAACACCCTAGCTAAACCTGCCTTACGAATGGCTCTTTACCGACACACTCGAAAATTCTCCACAACTTCAGATCTTTCTTTAAGCTGGAGTGAAAAACAAGAAGCATTGTCAGTAGATATCGATGCGGACGACATTGATCTTGATATGGTTGCCAAATTAAACCAAGACAAGCAGTTTAAAAAAGAGATAGCAACCGCCATGACAAATGTTTTCCATTACGAATGGTGATTTCTCATTCGATATAGGAATTCCATTTTAAACAGTTTTGTATTTCTGCTTTAATTCGTTACGAAACAGATGCCTTATATCAAGACAGCCATTCGGATGCCTATTACCCAATAATGACTTTAGTAGTCGGCATTTACAAAAATCAGGCAAGGACGCTCTTTTCCTGTTCTCTCTCTACTTTTCCTTATACTTAAACTCTTTCCCATATAAGTAGTAAAACAACCTAACTTCTACTCTACAATTCAGGGCCGAGTCAGCCTAGGCAAAACCACCCCCTCCCCCAACCTCTCCACCCCCAACCTCACCCTCTCCCCACCCTGCTCAATCACCACCCCATCCCCCTCCACCGCCACCAACTTCACCCCAGGCCCAACCTTCTCCCCCTGCAAAAAACTCCTCGGTGGCCCATCGTTCAAACTCAGTATCGCCACCGCCCCCCGACTCCCCGCCATCACCCCGCTCACCTTGATGTCCATCGGCGCCGTTTGATTGGAAAACCACTGCAGCGCCGGGCTATCACTTCGCGCGGCCAGCAATTGCGGGGCCGCTGCCGGGGTGTGTGATTCGGCGGAGGTCAGCAGCAGCGACGACCATGTCGCTACGCCGACCAGCGCGGCGAGCAGCGCGAGGGCCTGGACCATTTGGGGTGGGGAAACGCGTGCGGTGAAGGTCATGGGTTGAATCTCCTTTTTATCCCTGCTGTCAGCCTACGCGGCAATTCTCTCCGTTTTATTTCACACGCCTTACATGTTGGCCGTGCACGATGGCGCAGGACGCAAAGGAGCGCGCGTGATGAACAGGCAACAGGGTTTTACGCTGATCGAGTTGATGGTGGTGCTGGTGATCATCGGCATCGCCAGTGCGGCGATCAGCCTGAGTATCAAGCCCGATCCATTGCAGTTGCTGCGCAAGGATGCCGAACGGGTGGCGCAGTTGCTGCAGGTCGCGCAGGCCGAGGCGCGCGCGGATGGCCGGCCGATTGTGTGGGTGAGTGATGCCAAGGGGTTTCGGTTTAGTCGGCGCAGTGACAGTGGCAAGGGGTTTGATCATTTCGCGCAGGATCCGCAGTTGCGGCCGCGTGCCTGGCAGAGTCCGAAGATGGAGGTGCGGGTGGAGCCGAAACAGAAGGTCGTGCTGAACGCTGAGTGGATTAATCCGCCGCTGCAATTGACGTTGTCGGATGGGTTGAATCGCTTGAGTGTGCTGCGTGATGGCAGCGGAAGGATCAGCCTGCAATGAAGCGCCAGCAAGGGTTTACGTTGATTGAAGTGATGGTGGCGATTTTGTTGATGGCGGTGGTGAGTTTGATTGCCTGGCGGGGGCTGGACAGTGTGACGCGGGCGGACAGTCATTTGCAGGCGAGCAGTGAGCAGAGTGACGGTTTGTTGCGGGCGCTGAATCAGTTGCAGCGGGATGTGGAGATGCGCGCGGGGATTGAGTTGACCGAGCCGAGGAAGGTTGGGGTGGATGATGAACCGCCGAGCGCCCCGCCCGCTTTGACTGTGCGCAGTAGCGACAGTAAGGGTTTTCGGCTGGACATTATTCGTACGGCGGCGGATCAGCCGGGGGCTTTGCAGCGGGTGCGGTGGTGGGTCAAGGGCGACACGTTGTATCGGGCGGTGGCTGAGGCGCGGAGTCGGTATCCGTTGCCGGCGCCTGGGAATGGGGTGGCTGTTTTGAGTGATGTCAGTGATGTGCAGGTGCGGGTTTGGGAGGTGGATAAGGGGTGGCGGCAGTTGAGCGGAAATCGGCGAGAGGATCCGTTGGGGTTGGAGATTCGGTTGAGTCGGGGTACGGCGCAGGGTGTGGAGAAGTATCGGCAGGTGATTGGGCCGTTGGAGTGACATATATCCCTTCTGATCAGATATTCCTGTAGGAGCTGCCGAAGGCTGCGATTTTTTGACTTTGATTTTGAAGATCAAAAGATCGCAGCCTTCGGCAGCTCCTACATTTGGATTGGGGGTAGTCAGTTGGGGGGTGGTTGGCTGTGAGGCCGCCATCGCTGGCGAGCCAGCTCCCACAGGGGGTGGCGCTGTGTTGGTGGGTGTGGGTTAGCTGAGGACGACTACGCCGCCGGGCAACTCGGTGCATTTGATGCCGTAGGCGTCGCGGATCAGCAGTGCGACGCCGGCGAGTTGGTCAAGACTGAAGCGGGCCTGGACGCGGCGTTGGCCGAGTTCGCGGTTGAGCAGCAGCAACATGCCGGGGCGGTAGCGGTTGATTTCGTCGATCATTTGGCTGAGGGTCGCGCCATTGAACACCAGCACTTGTTGGCGCCAGTTCATCACGGCGGCCGTGTCGACACTTTGCACGCTACCAACCTGCCGCGCGTCGTAGGTCACTTGTTGGCCCGGTTCGAGGCGCAGACTACGACCTTCAACATCCACTTCAACCGCGCCATCGAGGCAAGTCACGCAAACTTGTTCATCGGTGTTGCGCAGGTTGAAACGTGCCTGACTGGCGCGCAACCACCCTCCTCCAGCCTGCATCGCCAGCGGCAACCGCGCGGTCTGCACTTCGACTTCGCCGCTGACCAGTTCAAAGCCTTGCACGCCGTTATCGATGGAGCGCTGATTGATCCGCGTCTGGGTGTTCAGCTCCAGGCTCACGCCTTGCGCCGGTTCGAAGCGGCGCTGTTGGCCGACCTCAGTGATGTAGTCGGCGCCCAGCCCTTCGAAGCCGCCGGGAATGGTCCCGCGTACCAGCAAAAACGCCGCCGACGCAGCAATCGCCCCACCGAGAAAAGCACGTCGACCAAACCCGCGCGGCGCCTGCATTTGCTCCACGGCCGGTTGCAGCTGCTGCCACAACCGCTTGGCCTCTTCGAACGCGCGGGCATGTTCGGCGCTCTGTGCGCACCATTCGCGCAAGGCGCGGGCGTCGGCCACGGTGGCGCGGCCGGAGGTCAGCAGGACCAGCCAGTCGCGGGCTTCGCTGTGCAGATTGTCGGCCGCCGATGGCTCGGCAGGTGTCAGTCGAAAGATGTTCAAACGCGCAGATTCTCAACGAATTGATCGGGCACTATTCAGAAGACGGTTTTCCGGCCCCGCGACCGAACCGCTGAAACACTTTTCTTTCCAGTTTCGCGGCGCAGAAGCCCAATGCGGCTTTGATTTCCTTCTCGACCATGCGCGTGGAAATGCCGAAGCGCTGGGAGATTTCCAGGTGCGGCGCCTCTTCCAAACGCGCGGCGATGAAGATCTTCCGGCGCCGTGCCGGCAGCTCGTACAACGCACTGAGCAGTGACTGGATTTCCTTTTGCCCACCCACCACTCGCGCCGGGTCGAGGGCTTCGTCGCCGATTTGCAGCAGCTCCTCGACTTCCTCGCCGGTGAGCAGGCGCGCATCGGCCTGACGGCGGTCGGCGGCGATGTTCAGGGCCATGCGATAGAGGTAGGCATTGGGCCGCAGGACGTTCGGCGGCGTCTCCATGCGGTCGACGCGCAGGTAGGTTTCGTGCAGCACGTCGTTGGCCAGATCCTCCGAGCCGAGACGCCGGCGCAGGCGCACCCGAAAGTCCTCGTAGGACGTCAGGAACAGTTGGACCATCGAACCTTGTCCGGTGTCTTTCATCCCCCGGAAACTCCTTCCCATTTCGTGCATTCCATGCGTTTCCCTGACGACTCCGGTAACAACAGCAACGTGACCGGCTGACGCAAGGCGCTGGGCGTCGGTCGGTCGATCTTGAGATTGCGAAAACTTTCCACCAGCGCGTTGTCGCGCCGTACATCGCCGGTCGAAGTGACCAACCGGTTGTGCTGCACCAAACCATCGCGGCCGACCCAGACCTGCAACACCGCGCGATAACTGCCCGGCCGGGTCAGCGGCGAGCGGCACAGGTTGCGCTCGATCGCCGCTTGCACGGCGGTGGCGTAACTGCGGTTGACGGCGACGCTTTCCGGCGTCTGTTTTTGTGCCGGCGCCGGCACGTCTTCGACCTGCGCCACTTGCAACGTAAACGCATCGTCGCGGGCATAACGCGCCATCAAACCGCTGCCGCCGAGCAATCGACGCAGGGCATCGGCGGCGGTGAATTCACCGTCCACCGCCAGCGAGCGACGACCGCGACTCAACTGGCTGTCGACCAGCACCGCAACGCCAGTGGCGTGGCTGTACTGATCCAGCGCGCGGGCCAGATCCTGTGCCGGAATGTGCAGCGTCATCCGCAGGTCTGCCGGCACCGCGTCGGCCATGGCGTGGCCCGCCGCACAGCCAAGCAGCCACCCCAGACACATCCGGCGCACAAGCCTCGTTGAACGCTGAAAACCGTCCGTGGAATTGCCTCGCTGCACGGCTGACGAATCCTTGGAAATCGTCATCCTGAGGGCTGTTTATGAATCTGGTGTGACGGGCGGTGCAAAAAAACCATCACGGGAATTGCGCACGGCTTGCACTAGACTCAAGCCAAAGCGCGGCCCCGTCGGGCCGGCCAGGAGGCGAGCATGAACACACTGTGGCGATTGAGCCTTGGCGGGCTGTTGTTGATGGCGCTGTCGAGCGCTTATGCCGAACAGCCGTTGGGCTGTGTGGAAGTGACAGTCGGCGGCTACAAGGCGCCGAATTACGACTGTTTGAGCCAGCAGATGGGCAACAACCCGGAAGGCGTTGCGGCGGCGGAGAAGAATCAGGAGGCGCTGAATGTGCCGGTGAATAAGCGGCCGCCGAATCAGGTTGGCCTGGCGACACCAGCGGCGACCAGTACGCGGATGGGCAATACGTTTGGCACCTCTGTGAAACCGCAACGGCCGGCGAATTAGGGCGACGTCAAAATCAAAAGATCGCAGCCTTCGGCAGCTCCTACATGGGATTTTGATCGTTCCCTGTAGGAGCTGCCGAAGGCTGCGATCTTTTGATCTTCAATCGCTAGGCGTTTGGCGGAAGCTCACCGCCAGGCGGTTCCAGCTGTTGATGGTGGTGACGGCCATGGTCAGGTCGACCAGTTCACCTTCGCTGAATTGCTCGCGGGCCTGCTGATACACCTCATCTGGCACGCGGCTTTCCGCCAACAACGTCACCGCCTCCGCCCAGGCCAACGCCGCACGTTCGCGCGGGTTGAAGAAGTTGCTGTCGCGCCACACCGCGATCGCATACAAGCGCCGATCACTCTCCCCGGCCCGCCGCGCGTCCACCGAGTGCATGTCGGTGCAGAATGCGCAGCCGTTGAGCTGAGAGGCGCGAATCCTGATCAGTTGCAGCAGCGGCTGCTCGATACTGAGGCTGGCGGTCAGCGCCTCCATGGCAATCATCGCTTTCATCGCCTTGGGCGAAGCGTTGTAGTAATCCAGGCGCGGGGACATGGCGGTTCTCGGTAGACGGAATAATGACTTCACCGTAAACGCCGACAGCGGCGCATTACAGCCCCAATTGCACGGAAAACCGCTACACCACTGAACTCGGACGCACACTGACCCTGTGGGAGCTGGCTTGCCAGCGATGGCGCTATATCTGCTGGCACTGATGCTGGATCCGAAGGCCTCATCGCTGGCAAGCCAGCTCCCACAAGGTACGTGACCAATTCGAGTTTTTTACTCCACGCAACTACTGCCCCGCAAACAAACGGGAGTAATCTGGCCGGCACACTCAATTGCCCGGAGAGCCTTACCGGTATGGAACTTCATGTCGTGATCAACGGCCGCAAGGATCTTGCCGGTCAGTTGTATCAGCAGCTGCGCGGTGCCATTGAGTCCGGGCGCCTGGCCGCTGGCACGCAATTGCCGCCCAGCCGTCTGCTCGCCGAGCAACTGGGCATCTCGCGCAAGACCATTTCCGACACCTACGCGCAACTGACCTACGAAAACTTCCTCACCGGGGTGATCGGCAAAGGCACCTACGTCAACGCGCGCCCGGCGCAGGTCCAGCGCAAGCAAAGCCACACCGAACTGGCCAGTGCCGAAGTGATCGAGAGCTGGCGCAATCTGCCGGTGTTTCTGCGCCATCCGACACTGGAAGGCTCGCTGCGCTACGACTTCATCGGTGGTGCGACCAGCAAGGGCCAGTTTCCGCAGGATGACTGGCGCCGCTGCGTCGCCCATGCGATGCGGCAGATGGGTCAGTCCAAGGGTTTCTACAGTGTCGCCGAAGGCCTGCCGGCGCTGCGCAATGCGATCGCCCGCCACATCGCATTTTCCCGTGGGATTAACTGTCAGGACGAAGACATCGTCGTGTGCAACGGCGCGCAACAGGCGCTGGACCTGATCACCCGCGTGTTGATTCGCCCCGGCAGTCTGGTGGCGATGGAAGATCCCGGTTATCCGCCGGCACGCCTGCTGTTCGGCACCCATGGCGCCGAGGTGGTGGGGATTCCGGTGGATGCCGAGGGCATTCAGGTCGAGCACATTCCCGATGGCACGCGCCTCATCTATGTGACGCCGTCGCACCAGTTTCCGCTGGGCATGCCGATGAGTCAGGCGCGCCGTGAAGCCTTGCTGGCTCGCGCCCATGAGTTGGGCGCGATCATCATCGAGGACGACTATGACAGCGAGTTCCGCTACGAAGGCCGGCCGACCGATTCGCTGTTCAATCTCGATCAGCGCGGCATCGTCGCCTACGTCGGGACGTTCTCGAAAACCCTGCTGCCGGAATTGCGCCTGGGTTATGCGATTCTGCCGCCGGCCATTCTCGAAGCGGTGATCCGCGCCAAGCAGCTCACCGATTTGCACGCCTCGACCCTGCCGCAATGGGCGCTGGCCAAGTTCATCGCCGAGGGCTGCCTGCTCAAGCATATCCGCCGCTGTCATGCGATCTACGCCCAACGCCGCGAGCGGATTCTCGCGCGTATGGCGACTGATCTGGCGCCATGGCTGGACGCGGTGCCGGCCAGCGCCGGGTTCCACATGGCGGTGTTCTGCAAGGTGCCCATCGACCTGGCGCTGGTGATCGAACTGGCGAAAAAAGTCGAAGTCGGTTTGTACTCGATCAACGGCTTTTACTATCAGCAACCGCCAAAAAACGGCCTGTACTTCGGCTTCGGCGCCATCGAAACACTGGACATCGATATCGCCCTGGATCGCTTGCGCGACATCCTGCAACAAGTTGCCTGAATGATTGGCCTGAAGATTTAACCGCCGATTGGTTATTGGTGATCAGGGGGTGCAGGCCTATCCTGCACAGGCGTTATCCCTCAATGAGCAGGATTCGTCCGGCCTGATTCAGGAGTGTGAGCAATGTCCAACGAAGTGATCAATACGGTCCAGGTGCACGCCGCCGCCGGCCGCTCGGATGAACTGGGCAAGCAACTGCAGAAGATAGTTGAAACCCTGCGCGAAACGCCGGGCTGCGATTCCTACCTGGTCGACCGCTGCCCCGAGGACAGCCACCGCTGGACGGTCAGTGCGCGCTGGCAGTCGGAAGCGGCGATGCAAGCGCATTTCAACCGGCCCGAGGCGCAGGGGTTTATTGACCTGATCGATAGTCGATTGGCCAATAGTGTGGACTTCAATAGTTTCCCTATCGTCTGAGAGCAAGATCAAAAGATCGCAGCCTGCGGCAGCTCCTACAGGGTTTTGTGTCGTTGATTAAATTATCGAACGACGCTGAACCCTGTGGGAGCCTGGCTTGCCAGCGATGGCGTACTCAAACACGCTGAATAACCTCCAATTGGTCACCCAATCTTCCCGAATATTGGCCGTTTGAATGCGCCACCCTGCGGACTACTGTGATTGCACCCCCAACCCTCACAGGTAACCCGCCATGAAAACCCTGCCCTTCTTCGCCGCCGCCCTCGCCTTGAGCCTCTGCGCCTCGGCCGCTTTCGCCCACGACCCCTCGGAAAAAGTCACCGTCCTCCAGGACCAGATGCTGAAAAACGCCCCTGGCAAAAAAGCCATGATGATCGAGGTCGACTACAAACCCGGCCAGTCCTCCATCGCCCACAAACACGACGGCACCGCGATGGCTTACGTACTCGAAGGCGAGGTGATTTCCCAGGTGAAGGGCGAACAGGCGATCACCTACAAGAAGGGTCAATTCTGGTACGAGCCCGCCGGCTCCGAACATCTGGTCTCGAAAAACGCCAGCAAAACCAAGCCGGCGAAGTTGCTGGTGTTCATGGTGCTGTCGCCGGATGAGCAAGTGCTGATTCCGCTGAAAAACTGATGGATGTTTAATCAGCCATAAATAAAAAGGTGCAAATCATCGATTTGCGCCTTTTTATTTCCCGACGCAATTAACCGAATCGGGTTACAGCGAATAAAACTATTCAACAGCAAACCAGACAGCAAATTGTCAGGTTGCTTAAAGCTTGACGGGGTTAGTCTGAATTAACTGCCGTCATTGACGACAACTTAAAACTTTCCGACTGATGTTGTTTCACGGGAGAAACACCATGAAACTTGCGTTTGCCAGTACCTTGGCGATATCGGTTTTAGCACTTTCCGCCTGCTCGGTGCCTACTGCGCCCAAAGCAGTCTCGTCCCTCGACACACTCTTCACCCAACCGGTCGGTCGCAGCAGCGCCGCCCAAGTGAAAAGCGGCCCCGGTGTGTCACTCGGCGTGGTCTACAGCCCAAGCACGCAAACCAACCGCGAGTACTTGCGCGACTACCAGGCCAACGCCGGCACCGGTTTCGGCCAGAGCCTGCTGGTGCAACCTATCCACGATGCCTATGTCGCCAGCTCAAAACCAGACATGGCGGTGGAATGGGTAAACGCCTCGCTACAGCGTCAATTCGGCTCAGTGACGGTGTATCCGGACATGCAAAGCCTGCGCGCGGCCCGGCCGGATGTGGTGGCGATCGTCGATACACATAGCCAGTTGATTACTTCACGCAGCTCCGATATCAAGGCCGACGTCAGTGCAGACTTTTATGATGCACGGCTGAACTATATCGGTACGGCGAAAGGTTCGGACGCACGGGAATTGACGCCGGTGTGGGCGGACTTCAAGCGTTCGGAAGAGATCGTGGCGGATATTAATCAGCAGCAGGATGTGCAAGTTCGGGCGCTGCAAAAGTTTGACCAGTCGCTCAACAATTTAGTCGCACGGCCTGCGGACAAAGTGTCGATGCTTGATAGTCAGCAAGGTCAGAAGTTGTATTGAATGTAAGGGCCTCATCGCTGGCAAGCCAGCTCCCACAGGTATCGTGGTCCACCCGATCCTTGTGGGAGCTGGCTTGCCAGCGATGAGGCAGGAACAGCCAACACAAAACCCTCAGACATAAAAAAGCCCCGGCATCTAACGACACCGGGGCTTTTTCATTCAGCCACTACTTACGCCAGTTCAAGCTCGGCATTCGCAGCAACCGCAGGCACTACCGCTTGCCCACTCAACGCCAGATCCAGCAGCTCACGGTTGGCCACCGCGTACATCGCGTAGTCCGTGCCGCTCGCAGCGCGGATTTCCACCAGCATGGCGCGCCAGCGCGAGATCATGCTTTCGTGCTGCTCCATCCACAGCGCCAGGCGTGTTTCCACGTCCTGAGTGCCGTCGCCCTGTTGCAGGACGGAGATGGTGATCGCGCGTTGCTGCCAGTCGACATCGTCACGGAACGCTTCACGGGCCAGGGCTTGCCAGTTGTTTTCAACCGGCAGTGCGCTGATCTGTTGCAGGTACCAGGTGATGTCCAGCGCACTGCCCACGGCGAAGTAGGCCTTGGCCACTTCAGCAGGGTTCTGGCCAGTCACGTCGGAGGCCTCGATGATCGGCAGCAGGGTGTACAGGTGCGAAGTACCCGCCACCATACGCGCCAGCAATTCCGGTACACCGGCTTCGACGTATGCCTGATAACGCGCCTGCCAGTTTTCACGGATTTCGCCGCTCAGCAGTTCGTCGAGTTTCAGGCCCAGCTCTTTCAGGTGCGGACCGAAGTGCGCGACGTCACGGGCAGCGTTCTGCTCGTTGCGACGGGCACGCAGGAACCAGCGCGTGGCGCGACGGCCCAGACGCATCAGCTCGTCCATCAGCTCCAGCTGCACGTCAGCGCTGACTTGGTAGTCCAGCGCTTCGATCTGACGGAACCAGTGCGGGAGGTGGAAGATGTCGCGCACGATCACATAAGCGCCGGCCACGTTCGCCGGGCTCATGCCGGTCGACTCTTTGAGTCGTTGAACGAAGGTGATGCCCATGTGGTTGACCAGGTCGTTGGCGATCTGGGTGCTGACGATCTCGCGCTTCAGACGGTGACGACGCATGGCTTCGGAGAACTTGCTGACCAGCGTCGGCGGGAACGCCGTTTCCATGTCGCGGGTCAGGTAATCGTCGTCCGGCACCAGCGAGCCCAACAGCTGCTCTTTGAGGTCGATTTTGCTGTACGAGATCAGCACCGACAGCTCAGGACGGGTCAGACCGTGGCCTTCGGCAATACGCTCGTTGATCTGCTCTTCGGTCGGCAGGAACTCGATGGCACGATCCAGCTTGCCACGGCCTTCCAGATCGCCCATCAGACGCTTGTACTCAGCGATGCGCGCATAAGCACGACGTGCCGCCAGGGACAGCGCCTGAGTCTGCTTGTAGTTGTTGCCCAGCACCAGATTGCCGACTTCGTCGGTCATGCTCGCCAGCAACTGGTTGCGTTGCTTGTCGGTCATGTCACCGGCCTGAACCACTTCGTTCAGCAGGATCTTGATGTTCACTTCGTGGTCGGAGCAGTCCACACCACCGGCGTTGTCGATGAAGTCGGTGTTGGAACCGCCGCCATTCAGACCGAATTCGACGCGACCCAGTTGGGTCATGCCGAGGTTACCGCCCTCGCCCACGACTTTGCAGCGCAGCTCGTTGCCGTTCACGCGCAGTGCATCGTTGGCCTTGTCGCCGACATCGGCGTGGCTTTCAGTGCTGGCCTTGACGTAAGTACCGATACCGCCGTTCCACAGCAGATCTACCGGCGCCTTGAGCAAGGCGTTCAGCAGTTCGGTCGGGGTCAGCTTGTCAGCCTTGATGTCGAAACGTTCCTGCATCTGCGGGGAGATCGCGATGCTCTTCGCGCTGCGCGAGAAGATACCGCCACCTTCGGACATGATGCTGGTGTCGTAGTCGGTCCAGGCCGAACGCGGCAGGTCAAACATGCGCTGACGCTCGACGAAACTGGTCGCCGGGTTCGGGTTTGGATCGATGAAGATGTGCAGGTGGTTGAAGGCAGCGACCAGTTGCAGCTTGTCGGACATCAACAGGCCGTTACCGAACACGTCACCGGCCATGTCGCCGACGCCGACCACAGTGATGCTGTCTTCCTGAACATTGATGCCGCGCTCGCGGAAGTGACGTTGTACGCCGACCCACGCGCCTTTGGCGGTAATGCCCATTTTCTTGTGGTCGTAGCCGGCCGAACCACCGGACGCAAACGCGTCACCCAGCCAGAAGCCGTAGTCGATGGCGATGCCGTTGGCGATGTCGGAGAAGGTCGCAGTGCCCTTGTCCGCAGCCACTACCAGGTACGGGTCGTCATCGTCGTGGCGAACCACGTTCAATGGCGGCACCAGCGCGCCGTCTTTCAGGTTGTCGGTGATGTCCAACAGACCGGAAATGAAGATGCGGTAGCAGGCGATGCCCTCGGCCGCGATCTCGTCACGGCTGCCGCCCAGTGGCAGGCGACGCGGCAGGAAGCCGCCCTTCGCGCCCACTGGCACGATGACCGAGTTCTTCACTTGTTGAGCTTTAACCAGGCCGAGGACTTCGGTACGGAAGTCTTCTTCACGGTCGGACCAGCGCAGACCACCACGAGCGACGTTACCGAAGCGCAGGTGCACGCCTTCAACGCGTGGCGAGTAGACGAAGATTTCGAACTTCGGCACTGGCTTCGGCAGTTCAGGGATCGCGTGCGGGTTGAACTTGAAGCTGAAGTACGACTTGTTCTGGCCGTTGGCATCAGTCTGATAGAAGTTGGTCCGCAGCGTGGCTTTGATCAGATCGAGGTAACGACGCAGGATGCGGTCTTCGTTGAGCACCTGAACGTCGTCCAGTGCGGTCAGAATCGCTTGTTCCAGACGCTGTTGCTTGTCTTCCAGGTCGTCGTCGCTGAGCTTGCGCGCCAGATAGAAGCGGGTCTTGAACAACCGGGTCAGCTCGCGAGCGATGTCGGTGTGGTTGTTCAAAGTGCTGGCGATGTAGCCCAGATCGAAGCCCAGACGAATCTGCTTCAGGTAACGGGCGTAAGCGCGCAGCAGTGCTACGTCGCGCCATGGCAGGCCGGCAGTCAGAACCAGACGGTTGAACGCATCGTTCTCGGCTTCGCCACGGACGATGTGGACAAAGGCGTCCTGCAGGGTGTCGTTGAGTTGCTGGATGTCGAGATCCAGGCCTTCAGCGGCGGTGAACGCGAAGTCGTGAATCCAGAACTCGCGGCCATTGGTGTGACGCAGACGGTACGGGAATTCACCCAGCACGCGCAGGCCGAGGTTTTCCAGAATCGGCAGCACGTCGGACAACGCCAGCGGCGTGTCGGCGTGGTACAGCTTGCAATGCAGCTCGCGTTGGCCGGAGACCTGACCCAGCGGCTGATAGAAGCTCATCACCAGCGGATTTTTTTCGTTGAGGCTCAGCAGGTGCTGCATGTCGACCACGGCCGAATGCGCAGCGAAACGCTCGCGGTAACCGGCCGGGAAGCCTTTCGGGAAGTCGGCCAGCACGTTGGTGCCGTGGGCTTCGCCGAAGCTTTCGACGGTCAGTGCGGCGTAATCGTCCTGCCAGCTGCGGCAGGCTTGCACGACTTCTTTTTCCAGCAGCACCGGGTCGATGTCGAGACGGTTTTTCGGGTCGACACGCAGGATCAACTGCACGCGCGCCAGCACGGACTCGGAGAAGAACGTCCAGAATTCGCAATCGGAAGCCTTGAGGCGCTCCATCAGCACTTGCTGGATCTTCTGGCGAACTTCGGTGGAGTAGATGTCGCGCGGCACGTAGGCCAGGCAGTAGCAGAAACGACCGTACGGGTCTTTGCGCAGGAACACGCGGATCTTGTTGCGTTCCTGGATCTGCACGATCGACATCACCGTGGTGAACAGTTCGTCGACCGGGGTCTGGAACAGGTCATCACGCGGCAATACTTCAAGCACCTGCGCCAGTTCCTTGCCCAGGTGAGCCTTGGACTGGAAGCCGGAGCGCGTTTCGATTTCTTCGACCTTGCGGCGGATGAACGGGATGACCCGCACGCTCTCGCCATACACCGAGGAGGTGTACAGGCCCATGAAACGGTGTTCCTTGATGACTTTGCCGTCAGCGTCGATTTCACGGATCGACACGTAGTCCGGGTACGCCGGACGGTGTACGCGGCTCGGGTGCGCAGCCTTGGCGAACGACAGCAGGGTCGGTTCGCGCAGGTAGTTCACCGCGTAGTCTTCGATGCGCAGGTCATCGTAGGTCAGGCCGGTGCGCAGCAGTTTGGTCAGGCCGAGGAAGGAGTTCTGGTCGTACTCGATGTGGCCGCCATCGGCCTGATCGGTGACCACGAATTCTTCGTAGCCGAGGAAGGTGAAGTGGTTGCCCACCAGCCATTCCAGGAAGCTTTTGATTTCGTTCTTTTCGTCGGCATCGACGGCGAACGCGCTGTTGTCGAGCTGGGTGAGGATGTCCTGCACCTTGGCTTTCATCGGCTCGAAATCGGCGACCGCAACGCGGACTTCACCGAGAACCTGTTCAAGCTCTTTGCTCAGCACATTCAGTTCGGCCGCGTTGGCGCAGCGGTCGATTTCCAGGTACATCAACGACTCTTGCAGAATGCCGTCGCCCTGGGTGCCTTTCGGCAGGATTTCCAGCAACTCGCCCTTGCTGCCACGACGCACGCTGAGCACGGTGGTTTGCAGGGTGTGGATGCTGTAGCCACGACGGTTCAGTTCGGTACGAACCGAGTCGACCAGAAATGGCAGGTCGTGGTGCAGGACTTCGACCGCAGTGTGGGTCGACTGCCAGCCATGACGCTCGTAATCAGGGTTGTAGACGCGCACTTGCGGTTGCGCGTGATCGAAGCGCTCAAGCAGGCGCCACGCAGAAAGAGTACAGCCAGCGAGGTCGGAGAGGCGACGTTGAGTCAGCTCGTCCAGAGAAATGATGCCGAAGAATTGTTCAGCGAACAGCGCCACTTGTGGCAGTGCCTGTTCACTGATGTGCTGCGCCAGTGCCGCTTGCAGTTGGTGCTGGAAGTCGGCTTTGCTGGCTGCGGTGAAGAACGCCATCTGTGGTACTCCGCTTAAGCTTGTTATTGATGGAAAGCGTCGCGTGCAACACCCCTTTCGGGGCTTGTGTCGCCCTGCTCCTGATTCTCGGGCAGAGGAAACAGGGGGACAGGTGGGTGAAGCTGGACGAGACACTCAGGTCACATTCACCTTCCATTGAATGGGCATCTGCAAAAGCGACTGCCGACGGTGCCGACAATGCCTTTACGGGTGCTCATCCGTTGCGCAGCTTAATGGGTGCGACAATGTGTCTGCTTGCGGTGCTGCGACATATTCGTTCATAGGCAGGTAAATGAAGGGTTTTGCACCGGTAAACACTAGCACTCGTGGCGCAAAACGACGGGGTGAGTGCCCGGTTTTACGGGACATTCGTGCCAATCGCCGCCCCGTGGCGGCTACATATCCAGAAACGAAAACCCTCAGGGCCGTTCTATCGACCCTGAGCGTGGCATCTGGTTCAGCACTGGCTTTTGACACGGATCAGTCCGGCAACTCTTCATAGGCCCTGAATTTGCTCACGGTGGCGCAGTCATAGCACTGCATTTGCAGGGTCAATTTATCCATGCTGGCGTCGATGTTGCTGGAATCGCACTCGCGGCAGAACAGCTGCGGATAGTCGACCTGCGGCGCGGCGACCGGTGAGCCCGTGAGAAACCGAGGCACAAACTCGTCTCGCCAGAACAGCCCTGGCGACTTGGAAAAACCGGCACCACTGTCCTTGAGCACGACGTCGTAAAGCAGACGGGTCATGGCCGGCTGCGGTACGCGCGAATCGCGGTAGCTGTCCTTGCGCCAGTTCTCCGCCAAGGCGAGCTGCGCGGTGCTCTGCATGTTGCGCGGAATCGTGTTGGAGGCGTGAGTGCGGCCCTTGGAGTTGCCAGTGGCAAAGAAATGCGCGGCACTTTTCACCGCCACTCTGGCGAAGTAGTAAATCTGGCTGACCGAGAAATTCTGCAGCAAAGTGCCAATCACCGAATCGGCGCGGGCTTCGGCGGTGAACGCCATACCGACCTGATTGGCCAACAGGTGAACGTATTGAATCGATTCCTCCCGCGCGAGCCTGAAGATCAATGCGTACAACTCACGCGTCCATCCTGGCAGCACAGGCCCGGACAACTCTTCGTACAGCGCCAGATAGAGCGTATTGCGCGTGCAGCGCACGCCATCGTCGAGCGCGACGTTGGCCTGCCAGTACACCGCCGGATAAGCGCTGATGCTGAAATCGTCCGCCCGATTGAACGCCCGAATGTCCGATGCCGTATCGACCTGCAGGGCGCCCGCCTCGTGTAGACCTTTCACCAATTCTTCACTGAAAGTGTCAGTGGACGTGAGCTTTTCCCCTCTGAGTTCAGCATCGAGCGCGGCAATGCGTTCGCCTGCGCCATGGCCGCCGTCATCCAGCAACGCGAGCAAGGCCAGTTTTTGCTGGAATCCAAGACTGGCAAAGGGCACCGGTGGGGTTGGCGTCCCGTAGCGCGTGGCTAAATCACGGCGGTCACGTTCAGCCTGATCGGCGAGTTGCTGCTTGCGCAGTCGGGAGCAGGCGTCACAACCACACACGGTACGTCGCAAGCCAGTACCGGCGGTGAAATATTGATGCGCGCAATTCACACACTTGTAAGCGCTGCGCAGGGAAACCGGGGTGCCGCGCGCGGGTCGGTGCATCCACATCGGCAATTCACAATACGGGCATGTCAGGTCAGCACTGACGATCGGCGGCAGTACTTTCAGGACACTGCGTACGGTATCCGGCAATTTGTACTCGGCGACCAGGTCAGTGGTTTTTTCGCCATTGAGGTAGCGTTGGTAAAGCTGCTCGACCTGTTCCTCGGACAGATGACTGATTTCTTGCGCCCATTGGAAATATTGCTTCATTAAAAGACATCCTTTTTTTGCATGTTGGCCATCGCACTCCGTTGCGTTCGAACAGCAAAATCTGACGGCAAAAATCCGCAAGAACAAGCAAAAACGCCGTGAATTCACGCTGTTTTTCGCATTCTCAGAAACCCTACGGGGGCGACGGAATTTTCTTACTCAGATCAGGGAATCATCTTTAAGAACAACCCCGCATCTAACGATGTTTCAGCAGAATTTTCCTCAGACTGGCAAAATCGCCTTTTTTGCGCACCGTCTGCCGCGTCCGCCCATCAGGAATCCCCCCATGCAAATGACCACCGCCCTATTGATCGTCAACCCGTGCGACGACGAAGAAGACAACATGGCCATGCTGTGCTGCCACAGCGACAAGGGCGACATGTTCCTGATGAGCCGCTATCCGGACGAGGATGAACTTGAGATCACCCTGGATGGCGAGCCTTCGACGCTCGACGGCGTAAAAGTCACCCTGACTTCGACGCTGCTCAAGATCGAGATTGCAGCGGCGGATGCCGATGCGTTGAATGGGGATGATGTGCTGGAGATCAGCTTCAATCCGGACATGGTTGATCTGGATGAGGTTGTCGAGACCCTGAAGAACATCCTTGATGGGACGGGTACCTTCATTAACGAAGTTTGATTGCGCTCGAACTGGCCCCATCGCTGGCAAGCCAGCTCCCACAGTGATCGGTGTCTGGCACAAATCCATGCACACCGCCGATACCTGTGGGAGCTGGCTTGCCAGCGATGGATGAGGTTGTCGAGACCCTGAAGAACATCCTTGATGGGACGGGTACCTTCATTAACGAAGTTTGATCGCGCTCGAACTGGCCCCATCGCTGGCAAGCCAGCTCCCACAGTGATCGGTGTCTGGCACAAATCCATGCACACCGCCGATACCTGTGGGAGCTGGCTTGCCAGCGATGAGGCCTTCACAGACAGCCAAAAGATCGCAGCCTGCGGCAGCTCTTACATTGGAATGCAATCACCTGTAGGAGCTGCCGCAGGCTGCGATCTTTTGCCCTTTTCTACAAAATGCCGTTAGTCGCCACCCCCCGCGATGGATTAAAGTAACGCCCCCAGCCCCGGCGTTATCCGAACGCCCGTGGCCACCCCTTTCCAGGAACAGTCACCGATGGAACATCGTGAAGCGCTATTGGCGCTGCGAACCTTTCTTTCAACGCAGATTCTCGGCCAGGAAAAACTCATCGAGCGTTTGCTCATCGCCCTGCTCGCCGACGGCCATATGCTGGTCGAGGGCGCTCCGGGTCTGGCCAAGACCAAAGCGATCAAAGAACTCGCCGAGGGCATCGAAGCCCAGTTCCATCGCATCCAGTTCACCCCGGACCTGCTGCCGGCCGACATCACCGGCACCGAGATCTATCGCCCGGAAACCGGCAGTTTCGTGTTCCAGCAAGGCCCGATCTTCCACAACCTGGTGCTGGCGGACGAAATCAACCGCGCGCCGGCCAAGGTGCAATCGGCGCTGCTCGAAGCCATGGCCGAGCGTCAGGTCAGTGTCGGCCGCAGCACCTACGAGCTGTCGCCGCTGTTTCTGGTGATGGCCACACAGAACCCGATCGAGCAGGAAGGCACGTATCCGTTGCCAGAAGCGCAGCTCGACCGTTTCCTGATGCACGTGAAAATCGGTTTCCCGGACGCCGCCGTCGAACGGCGCATCCTCCAGCAGGCCCGTGGCGAAGCGCTGAATGGCGAGACCAAGCCCGAGCGCCGGGTCAGCCAGCAGGCGATCTTCGCTGCACGCAAGGAAATCCTTGGTTTGTACATGGCCGACGCCGTGGAGGAATACCTTGTGCAACTGGTCATGGCCACCCGTACGCCGGCCAAGTTCGACCCGGAAATGGCCGAGTGGATCGCCTATGGCGCCAGCCCGCGCGGTTCCATCGCCCTCGACCGCTGCGCCCGCGCCCACGCCTGGCTGGCCGGTCGCGACTTCGTCAGCCCGGAAGATATTCAAGCGGTGCTGTTCGACGTGTTGCGTCACCGCATCATTTTGTCGTTTGAAGCCGAAGCCGCCGGCATCGATCAGGATCGGGTGGTGCAGCGGATTCTCGACGTCGTAGCCGTCGCTTGACCCCCATGAACGCCCCCCTGCCGTCCGAACCGGGCATCCGCGTCAGCCTCGCCGAGCTGATCGAGATGCGTCACCGGGTGCGCGAAGTGCAGCTGTTTTCCACGCCGAGCCAGCGCAGCCCGCTGATCGGCCTGCATCACTCGAAATTCCGTGGTCGCGGCGTCGACTTCGATCAGGTGCGGGTGTATCAGGCCGGCGACGACGTGCGCACCATCGACTGGCGCGTGACGGCGCGCACGCAAGAGCCGCACACCAAGCTGTTCCATGAAGAGCGCGAACGGCCGATCTTTATCATGGTCGAGCAAAGCACGCGGCTGTTTTTCGGCTCCGGGCTGATGTTCAAATCAGTGCTGGCGGCGCAAGCAGCCGCATTGATTGGTTGGGCCGCGCTGGGCCATAACGACCGGGTGGGCGGGCTGGTGTTCGGCGACAACGAACACTACGAAATCAAGCCACGGCGCAGCAAACAGAGCCTGCTGCAACTGCTCAACCGCCTGGTGAAGGTCAATCAGTCGCTGCACACCGAGCGTGAGCCGGATCGCGATGCCTTCGGCGTAGCCCTGCGCCGCGCCCGCGAAGTGCTGCGGCCCGGCAGCCTGGCGATCGTGATCTGCGATGAACGCGCGTTGTCCGACAGCGCCGAACAACAGTTGAGCCTGCTGGCGCGCCATTGCGATCTGCTGATGCTGCCCATCTCTGATCCGCTGGATCACGCCCTCCCCGCTGCCGGCCTGCTGAGGTTTGCCGAGCGTGGCGCGCAACTGGAACTCGACACGCTGAATTTCGACCTGCGCCAGACTTATCGCGCCCAAGCCGAATCACGCATCGCCCGCTGGGAACTGCTCGCGCAAAAACTGCGGGTGTTGCTGATGCCGCTGAGCACGCAAAGTGAAATGGTCGAGCAGATGCGCGAGTTCCTCAATCCGCAGCGTCCGGGGAAAGGTCGATGAACGGCCTCGAACAACTGCAACCGCTGATCTCGCCGCCACCGATTGCCTTCTGGCCACCGGCGCCGGGGTGGTGGCTGCTGCTTCTGTTGCTGCCGCTGCTGGGTTTCGCCGCGTGGCGCCTGCGCCGCTTTATCCCGATGAAGAAACGCCCGATCGTACGCGCTGAACAGCCGCTCGACCCGGTGCGCATCGCCGCCCTCGCCGAACTGGCGCAGATGCCCAAGCCCTACGACGGCGCCCCGGCCGGTGCCTGGCTGCAACAACTCAACGGCCTGCTCAAACGCCTGTGCCGCAACCATTATCCGTACAGCCAGAGCCACACCCTCAACGGGCGTAAATGGCTGGCGTTCCTTGATAACCGCTGCCCGGCGGCGGGCCTGACGCGCTGGATGGTGCTGGTCGAAGGCGCGTACAAACCGGAATGCAAACTCGACGATAAAGCCATCGCCGGCCTGACCCAAGCCGTCGACACGTGGATTCGCAAACATGTTTGAGTTCGCCTGGCCGTGGATCTTTGCGCTGTTGCCGCTGCCGTGGTTGATGCGCCTCGTATTGCCGGTGGCCGACAGCGGCGAACCGGCGCTGAAAGTCAGCTTTCTGTCCGACCTCGAAGGCCTCGCCCGCCGTCGCGCCCGCGCCAACCTGCCGGCGTGGCGCCAACAAGCACCGTTCATGCTCCTGTGGCTGTTGCTGTTGACCGCCGCCGCGCGCCCGCAATGGCTCGGCGAACCGTTGCCGATTGCCGCCAGTGGCCGCGATCTGCTGGTGGCGGTGGACGTGTCCGGCTCGATGGATTTCCCCGACATGCAGTGGCAGGACGAAGACGTCAGCCGTCTTTCGCTGGTTCAGCATTTGCTTGGTGACTTCCTGGAAAGCCGCGACGGCGACCGCGTTGGCTTGATCCTGTTCGGCAGTCAGGCGTACCTGCAAGCGCCGCTGACGTTTGATCGCCACACCGTGCGCGTCTGGCTCGACGAGGCGCGAATCGGCATCGCCGGCAAGAACACCGCCATCGGTGACGCCATCGGTCTGGCGCTGAAACGCCTGCGCATGCGCCCGGCGCAAAGCCGCGTGCTGATTCTGGTGACTGACGGCGCCAACAATGGCGGTGAAATCGATCCATTGACCGCAGCCAGATTAGCCGCCAGCGAAGGCGTGAAAATCTATCCGATCGGCATCGGCGCCAATCCCGAGGACAGCGGTTCGACCGGTCTGCTCGGCGTCAATCCGAGCCTGGACCTCGACGAACCGGCGCTCAAGGCCATCGCCGAAGTCACCGGCGGCCAATACTTCCGTGCGCACGACGGCAAAGAGCTGCAAGCGATCAAGGACACCCTCGACCAGCTCGAACCGGTGACCCAACAACCGACCCAGGCGCGTCCGGCGCAAGCCTTGTATCACTGGCCGCTGGCGCTCGCGTTGTGGTTGAGCCTGTTATTGGTCGCCCGTGAATTGTGGCCGGATAACCCGCTGCAACGCCTGTTCACCAAGGAGCTGTATCTGCAAAGTCCGCTGCCTGACTGGCGCGAGCGCCTCAAGCGCCTGCGTCTGCGGAGGCGCCGATGATCGCGCTCTGGCCGCACTGGTTCCGCCCTTGGTGGTTGCTGTTATTGCCGCTGCTCGGCTGGCTGATCTGGCAGCTCTGGCACCGGCAGAAACGTGCCGGGCGCTGGCAGATGATTTTGCCGCCGGCGTTTCATGCCACCTTGCTCAGCGGTGGCAGCGGGCGCGACAGCAAACTGCCGTGGATCGCCCTTGGCGTGGCGTGGCTGCTGACGATTCTGGCGCTGCTCGGGCCGAGTTGGGAGCGCGTCGAACAGACCAGCCAGAAACCCGCCGACCCGTTGGTGGTGGTGCTGGAGCTGACCCCGGAAATGCTCGCCACCGACTCGCCGCCGACGCGGCTGGAACAGGCCCGACGCAAGCTATTTGACCTGTTGCAGGCGCGCAGCGATGCGCAGACCGCCATCGTCGTTTACGCCGGCAGCGCGCACACGTTGGTGCCGCTGTCGGATGATCTGGCCACGAGTCGCAATCTGCTCGATGCGCTGAAACCGTCGCTGATGCCGGAAAGCGGTCATCGCGCCGATCTGGCGGTGCGCAAAGCGCTGGCATTGTTGAAACAGGGCGCGCTCGGTCAGGGACGGATTCTGCTGATCGGCTCTTCCTTGAACGAAGAGGAACGCCAAGGCATTCGTCGCGCGCTCAGTGGTGAATCGGCGCAACTGCTGATGCTCGGCGTCGGCACCGCTGAAGGTGCGCCGATTGCCCAGGAGGACGGCAGCTTCCTCAAGGATGAACAAGGCGCGATTCGTGTGCCGCAACTCGACAGCCCGGGCCTGAGCGCATTCCTCAACAGCGTCGGCGGTGAATACCACCCTGCCCGCCTCGACGAGGCGGATCTTGGCGCGCTCGGCCTGCTCAACGGCCCGCGCAGTCTGCGCGACGATGGCCAGACCGTGCGCCTGGACACTTGGGCCGATCAGGGTTACTGGCTGCTGTTGCCGCTGTTGTTGCTCGCCGCATGCGCCGGGCGGCGTGGCTGGTTGTTCTGCCTGCCGCTGCTGTTCTGTCTGCCGCAGCCGAGCTACGCTTTCGACTTCGAAGATTTGTGGCTGCGCCCGGATCAACAGGGCCTGCACTTGCTCAAGCAGAAACGCCCTGCCGAAGCGGCGCAACATTTTGCTGATCACCAGTGGCAAGGGGTGGCGCTGTACGAGGCCGGCGACTACAGTGGCGCCGCTCAGCGCTTCGCCGAAGGCAGCGATGCCCGCGCCCACTACAATCGTGGCAACGCGCTGGCAAAAAGTGGTGAGCTGGAAGCGGCGATCGATGCCTATGAACAGGCCCTGGAGCTGCAACCGGACTTGCGCCCGGCGCAGACCAACAAGGCGCTGGTAGAGAACCTGCTGAAGCAGAAACGCACGCCGCCGCCCGCCGAACCGGAACGCAAACCGACCGAGCAGAACTTGCCCAGCGACGAGCCGCCGCCCGCGACCGCACCGCCGCCAGCCGTGAAAAGCGAAAGCCCGAGCGAAGCGCAACCGGCCGAGCCTGCCAGCGAACCGCCACCGACTACACCGCCGCAGCCCGGCCCCAATGAAATACCGGGCAGCGATGAGGAAGAGCAGACGGACACCGTGCCGACCCTGCGCCCAAGCGAGAACAACCTCGACGGCGAGCAGCGTCAGGCTCTGGAACAATGGCTGGGCAAGATCCCGGACGATCCGGGCGAACTGCTGCGACGCAAATTCTGGTACGAACAGCAACAACATCAGGATCAGGAAAACACTCGATGACCCGCTTCACCGCTCTCTTGCTGCCCCTGCTGATTTGCTCGGCCATCGCTGATGCGGCCGAGCTGACCGCCAGTGTGGATCGCAGTCGCCTGAACTCCGGCGAGACGGTCGAGCTCACCCTCGAAACCAGCGACGTCACCCAGTTTGGCAAACCCGACCTGACACCGCTGGAGCCGCTGTTCGAAGTGCGTGGCACGCGCCAGGTCAACCAGCTCAACACCCTCAATGGCGACAACCGCGCGACCACGCGCTGGATCATCACGCTGTTGCCGAAAGAGAACGGCAGCGTGGTCATTCCGCCGTTGCAGATGGGCGATGTGCAGAGCCAGCCGATCACCGTGCAAGTGGTTGAAAGCGATACCCGCGAAGACAAGAACAGCCTCGATCCGGTGTTCATCGAAGCCAGCCTCGACCAGTCCAGCGTCTATGTGCAGGCCCAGGCGATCCTGACGTTGCGCATCTACCATTCGGTGTCGCTGTACGACGACAGCAGCCTGACCCCGTTGCAGATCGCCGATGCGCGCATCGAGCAACTGGGCGATACGCGCACCTACGAAAAAGACCTCAACGGCGTGCGCCATGGCGTGATCGAAATGCGCTATGCGATCTATCCGCAGCACAGTGGTTTGCTGACGATTACCCCACAAACGTTCAGCGCCACGCTGGTCGATACGCAGCCCGCGCAAGAGAACAATGCGCAGGGGCCGAAGCCGGGCAAACTGATGCGCGTCAGTTCCTCGGCGATCCCGTTGACGGTCAAACCCAAGCCGCTCACTTATCCGGTCGATGCCCCTTGGCTGCCGGCGCGCAGCCTGAGTTTGAGCGAGAGCTGGAACCCTGAACCGGAACACACGCAGATCGGCGACTCGCTGACCCGCAGCCTGACCCTGAAAGTCGAAGGCCTGGCCAGCTCGCAACTGCCAGCGCTGCCCGCCACCGACGTCAACGGTTTGCGCCGCTACCCCGATCAACCGGTGCTGAGCAATCAAAGCACCGACCGCGGGCTGGTCGGCAGCCGCGAAGAACGCGAAGCGCTGGTGCCGAGCCGCAGCGGCGCAATCGACCTGCCGACGGTGGACGTGGTGTGGTGGAACACCTTCGAAGACCATCTGGAACACAGCAGCTTGCCCGCACGCACCCTGCAAGTGGCGAACAACCCGAGCCTGCAGGTCGACACCCCGGCCGGTAACCTGCAACCGAGTGTCGTCGATAACGATGTGTTGTGGTGGTGGAAGCTGAGCACGCTGATTCTCGCCTGCACCACCCTGCTCGGCTTCGGCCTGTGGTGGCGCGCGCGCTGGCAACCGGCGGTGCATCGCGCCGCCCAAACCGGCCCAAGCCCGCGCACCTTGATGGACGACATCAAACGCGCGAGCCAGGCCAACGACCCGCAAGCAACGCGGCAGGCGCTGGATGCGTGGGCGCGTCAACAGCCGGAAACCCTGGCGGACATGGCGGCGCGGTTTGTGCCGTTGTCAGATGCCCTCGACGGGCTCAACGGCGCGCTGTACAGCGAAACCGGCCAGCATTGGCAGGGTGAGGATTTGTGGCGAGCGATCCGCACGATTCCGACCGCTGAGCGCGTCCACGACCCAGTGGGTGACAGTGGGTTGCCACCGCTCTACCCCAAATAACCCCCTCTCGATAATGTAGGTGAACCCTGTGGCGAGGGGATTTATCCCCGATGGGCTGCGAAGCAGCCCCAAACCCTGCAACCCAACTCTGTCTGACACACCGTGCAGCCTGATTTGACGACTGCTGCGCAGCCGATCGGGGATAAATCCCCTCGCCACAGGGTTCCCTTTCTAACCTGCATCTCCATTCCATACAGAATGACTTCGACCACAGGCTGCGGTTTTGCCAGTAAACTCTCCCCCTCTTTCGCCGCCTCTTCATTTCCTCGCGGCCATCACCTCTTTAATTGTTGCGGAGTCCGCCTTGCGTCTGTTTCACACCTCCGACTGGCACCTTGGGCAAAACCTGCACGGCCAGGAGCGCGATTTCGAGCACGCCTGTTTTCTCGAATGGCTGCTGGGTCAACTGAAACTGGCGCAGCCGGATGTGCTGCTGATTGCCGGTGACATCTTCGACACGGTCAATCCGCCGGTCAAAGCCCAGGAACGTCTCTACGATTTCATCGTCAGCGCCCACGAGCAGCAGCCGTTGCTGACCATTGTGATGATCGCCGGCAACCACGATTCCGGCTCGCGTATCGAGCTGCCGGCGCCGTTGATGCGCCGTTTGCGTACGCACGCGCTGGGTCGGGTGTTGTGGCTGGATGACGGCCAACTCGATGCCGAGCGTCTGTTGCTGCCGTTGCCAAATGCCCAAGGCGAGATCGCCGCGTGGTGCCTGGCGCTGCCGTTCCTGCGACCGGCGGAAGTGACGGGCGCGCATCTGGGCGACAACTATTTGCGCGGCATCGGTCAGGTGCACGAATGGCTGATCGAAGCGGCCAACGCCAAGCGCCAACCCGGTCAGGCTTTGATTGCCATCAGCCATGCGCACATGGCCGGCGGCTCGGTGTCGGAAGATTCCGAGCGTAGCCTGATCATCGGCAATGCCGAAGCCCTGCCCGCCAGCCTGTTCGGGCCGAGCATCAGTTACGTCGCCCTCGGTCATTTGCACAAGCCACAGAAGGTCAATGGTGAGGAGCGCATTCGCTACAGCGGTTCGCCGATTCCGTTGTCGTTCTCCGAGATCAAATATGAACATCAGATTCTCGACGTCCTGCTTGAGGGTGAAACCCTGATCAGCGTCGAGTCGAAACACATTCCGAGATCGGTTCAGCTACAACGCATCGGCCCGGCACCGCTGGCCGAGATCCTGCTGCAACTGGCAGACCTGCCGAACATCGACCTGCTCGCCGAAACCCAACGCCAGCCGTGGCTCGAAGTGCGCGTAACCCTCGACGAGCCGCAACCGGATCTGCGCCACCAAGTGGAAAACGCCCTGCAAGGCAAAGCCGTGCGCCTGGTGCGCATCGCTGCCGAATACGCCGGCAACCGTGGCGCTGACGGCGAGGCGGACGGCACTACGCTGATCGAACTCGACCAACTGACCCCGCAAGAGTTGTTCAGCCGCGCCTGGCTCGACAACTACGGCAACGAGGTCGATGAGCAAACGCTGAAGGACTTCGCCGAACTGCTGCAAGACGTGCAACTGGAGGGCGAGCAGCCATGAAGATTCTCGCCATTCGCTTGAAGAACCTCGCCTCGCTGGCCGGGCCATTCGAGATCGATTTCACCGCTGAACCGCTGGCCAGCGCCGGGTTGTTCGCGATCACTGGCCCGACCGGCGCGGGTAAAAGCACCCTGCTCGATGCGTTGTGCCTGGCGCTGTTCGGCGCCGTACCACGCTTGAACAACACCGGCCGTGACGCCAAAGTCCCGGACGCTGACGGCGAAATCGCCACTGGCGACCCGCGCACCCTGTTGCGTCGCGGCACCGGTGAAGGCTATGCCGAAGTGGATTTCGTCGGTGTCGATGGCCGTCGTTATCGGGCACGCTGGGAAGCCAACCGTGCCCGCGAGAAGGCCGGCGGCAAGTTGCAGGCCAGCCGTCAGAGCCTGCGCGACATCGATCAGGATCAACTGCTCGCCAGCCAGAAAGGCGAGTACAAAACCCAACTGGAAGCGGCACTGGGCCTGAACTTCGAACAGTTCACCCGCGCCGTGCTGCTGGCGCAGAGCGAGTTCAGTGCGTTCCTCAAGGCGGACGACAACGACCGTAGCGAACTGCTGGAAAAACTCACCGACACCGCGCTGTACACCCGCCTCGGTCGTCGCGCGTTCGACAAGACCAAAGAGGCCCGCGAAGCGCACAAGCTATTGCAGGATCAGGCCACCGGCGTCACTCCGCTCGCGCCCGAAGCGCGGGCGGAACTGGATGAGCGTTTCAACGCCGCGCAACAGCACCTGAAGTTGCAGCAGGCGCAACTCAAACAGCTTGAGCAACAGCACAGCTGGCTCAAGGATTTGCGGCTGTTGCAGGACGCGCAGCAAGCTGCCACCGAACAATTGCACAGCGCCCGGCAGCAATGGGAAGGTCTGGCCGGCGAACGCGTGAAGCTCAACCGTCTGGAACAGCTCGGCCCGCAACGCCACCAGTTCGCGCGCAAAACCGAGCTCGATGCGCTGCTGACACCGTTGGCGGCACAGATTGCAGAGCACACCCGGCAGCACGCCGAACTGACTGAACGCCAGACGCAACTTGAGCAAGATCTCAGTGCGGCAAAAGTGGCCCTGAGCGAAGCGCAGCAGCGTCAGTCGGAAAATGCGCCATTGTTACGTCAGGCCTTCGAAGAGCAAAGCACCCTCGCCCGCCTGGCCAAGGATGTCGCCGCTTGCGCTGACGCCAAAACCAACGCGCAACAGCAGTGCAGCGACGGCCAGGGCGCCATTCAAGCCTTGCAGGAAAAACAGCGCGAGGTCGCCGAACGCTTGCAGCGCATCGCCGCCGAGCTTGCGCAAAGCGCGCATCTGGCGCCGTTGAGCGATGCGTGGAATGCCTATCGCGATCGTCTCCAGCAACTGATGCTCATCGGCAATCGCCTGAACAAGGGCCAGGCCGAACTGGCGAGCCTCGAAGAAAACGCCACGCGTAGCGCCGAAGCGTTGACCACGCAGAAACAGCAACTTGAGGTGCTGTTCAAAGAGGCCGGCGCCGAGCCGGATGCCGTCGCCGAACAAATTGGCATCCTCGGCACGCTGTTGCAGGACAACCGAAAACAGCTGCGCGCCTTCGAAGACCTGTCGCGCCTGTGGGCCAGCCACCAGGATCTGGACAAGCGCGGTGCCGAACTGCAACAACGCCAGCTCAGCGCTCAACAGGAACGCGAGCGCCTGACGCAGGACGGGGTGAAAAGCAAAGCCGAACTGACCGTCGCCGAGCAAACCCTCAACGTCACCCGCGAACTGCTTGAACGCCAGCGCCTGGCGCGCAGTGCCAGTGTCGAGGAGTTGCGTGCGCAGTTGCAGGACGATCAGCCATGCCCGGTCTGTGGCAGCAACGAACATCCGTACCACCAGCCCGAGGCACTGCTGCAAAGCCTCGGCCGTCACGATGAAAGTGAGCAGGCCAACGCCCAGCAAGTGGTCGATCAGCTCAAGGAAAAGCTCATCGAACTGCGCGCCGAAGTCGGTGGCGTCATTGCGCAGCAGAAAGAACTGCTGCAACAGCAAGAACAATTGGCGAGCCAGCAACAGGCGCTTGCGCCGAGCCTCGAAGCCCATCCTTTGTCCGCGCAGTTGCTGAATCAGGACGCCGACAAGCGCGACGCCTGGCTCCTCCGCCAGAACGAGCAGTTGAACCAGAGCATCACGCAGGACGAACAGCGCCAGAGCGCCCTGCTCACCCTGCAACAGGATGCCGCGCGCCTGACTCAACAGTTGCGTCAGGCGGAAACCGCACATCAACAAGCCGCGCAGCACTTGAGCAATCAGCAGCGCGAGCTGAGCAGCGACCGTCAACGCCTCGACGAGGAACTGACGGCGTTCGGCACGCTGCTACCGGCCGACACCCTTGAAGCCCTGCGCCAGGAACCGGCGGCGACGTTCATGCAACTCGACCGGCAGATCGCCGAGCGCCTGGCACAGGTCGAGCAGCAAAAGGAAGAATTGAGCGAGCAGCAGCAACGCCAGCAGACGCTGGAGAAAGAACAGGACCGACAGCTGACCCGCGTGCAGCAAGCCCAATCGGCCGAGCAGCAGTTCAACGCGCTGGCCGAACAGCAGCAAGTCTGCCAGCAAAAGCTCGCGCAATTGCTTGGCGAGCACAACTGCGCCGAGCACTGGCAGCAACAACTGGAACACGCCGTGGAACAGGCGCGTAACGCCGAAACCGCCACGGCGCAGGAACTGCAAAGCGTGCGCACGCAGTTGGTGCAGATCGCCGCTGAGCTCAAGGCGCAGCAACAGCGTTTGCAGGCACTGGAAAGCGAGGACCAGGATCTGGCCGGCAAGATAGCCGACTGGCGCGCGCGCCATCCCGAGCTGGATGATGGCGGTCTCGAAGACTTGCTGCGAGTCGACGACGCGCAGTTCAGCGAGCTGCGCCAGCGCTTGCAACTGAACGAAAAAGCCATCGAGCAAGCCACGGTCTTGTTGCAGGAACGTGAGCGGTTACTGGTCGACCATCAAGCCCAAAGCAACGGCAATCTCGACGCCGAGCAACTCGCCACGGCCCTGACGGATCTGCAGAACCAGTTCACCGTCAGCGAACAGCAATGCGCCGAACTGCGTGCCGAACAGGTCGAAGACCAGCGCCGACAGAACGCCAATCAGGCGCTGGCCCAGCAGATCGCTGATGCCTACGCCGAGTATCAGCGTTGGGCGCGGCTCAGTGCCTTGATCGGTTCGGCGACCGGCGACACTTTCCGCAAGATCGCCCAGGCCTACAACCTCGACCTGCTGGTGCATCACGCCAACGTGCAATTGCGCCAACTGGTCAAACGCTATCGCCTGAAACGCGGTGGCAGCATGCTCGGTTTGCTGGTGATGGACACTGAAATGGGCGACGAACTGCGCTCGGTGCATTCGTTGTCGGGCGGCGAAACGTTCCTCGTGTCGCTGGCGTTGGCATTGGGCCTGGCGTCGATGGCGTCTAGCACGCTGAAGATCGAATCGCTGTTTATCGACGAAGGCTTCGGCAGCCTCGATCCGGAGTCGCTGCAACTGGCGATGGATGCGCTGGACGGCTTGCAGGCGCAAGGGCGCAAGGTCGCGGTGATTTCCCATGTGCAGGAAATGCACGAACGGATTCCCGTGCAGATTCAGGTACAGCGTCAGGGCAACGGTTTGAGCACACTGGAGGTGAAATGAACACGCTGTACTCGTTCCGCCGCTGCCCGTATGCGATGCGGGCGCGCATGGCGTTGCGTTATTCGGGTGTGCCGGTGGACATCGTTGAAGTCAGCCTCAAGGCGAAACCGGCGGAGATGCTGGCGATCTCGCCCAAGGGCACGGTGCCGGTGCTGGATGCCGATGGTCGGGTGATTGATGAGAGCCTGGAAATCATGCGCTGGGCGCTGGCGCAGCATGATCCGCAGGGTTGGTTGCTGGGTGGCGATGCGCGGATTGCGGAGCTGATCGAGGCGAATGATCAAGGGTTCAAGGTGCAGTTGAATCGCTACAAGTATGCCGAGCGTTATCCGGAGCAACCGATGGAGGTTTATCGGGCTGAGGGTGCAGTGTATTTGCAGCGGCTGGAGGGGTTGCTGCAGGATCGCGATTATTTGCTGGCGGATCATTCGAGCCTGGCGGATATCGCCCTGCTGCCGTTTGTTCGGCAGTTTGCGCATGTCGATCGCGAGTGGTTTGCGCAGACGCCTTATGTACGGTTGCAAGCATGGCTGCACAATTTCCTCGAGTCCGATCTCTTCACCTCGATCATGAAGAAGTAACCCTCTCCTTCCTTCCTGCCTGATTGATCGTTCCCACGCTCCGCGTGGGAATGCCTCAAGGGACGCTCCGCGTTCCAATTGGACGCAGAGCGTCCGGGGCTGCATTCCCACGCAGAGCGTGGGAACGATCAACCCTGTGGTGAGGGGATTTATTGTGGCGAGGGGATTTATCCCCGTTCGGCTGCGAAGCAGTCGTGAAACCATTCTATGCGGTGTGTCAGGCAAATTTGAGTTGCAGGATTTGGGGCTGCTTCGCAGCCCAACGGGGATAAATCCCCTCGCCACAATAAATTCCATCACCACAATGGATTGCGGTGTCTAGGCAAGCGCATTGCACATCCCAAGCGCCATGCAATCCACTTCGAAAGGCCCAAGGAAATCCGCCGAAACCTTCACCGGCGGATTCCCCGCCATCAGTCCCAACGTATTCGCCCGTTCGATGTTATGCGCAATGCTGTGATTGGCTTCTATGGCCCGCGCCAGGCCGCCCACCGAGCCTTGGCCGACGCCCAATAACGAGGCGCCGTTGGTCATGACCGCCAGACTGGCGATGACCCAAAGTCTGTAGCCTTTCATGCGCCGCCAACTCCCGCGAGTTCCGCCCGGTCGACCATCACGCTCTGCGAGCGGACTTCAAACTGGATGCCGGGGTGGGCGACGTCGATCGGCGCGTCGAAGGTGTGTTCCATCTGCGAGGCGATGCTGACGACCAACACCACGGCCAGGTAAAGACCGATGGCCAGGTAGGCGCCGCGTTTGGCTGAATGAAGGATTGCGCTGGCCATGGTGTTCTCCGTGGGCATGTTTCGATGGCCACAGAATCGATCAAAAAAGCCGGGGTAACCACTCAGGGTTTGCCATAGTGAACATCAGCTTCGTTGATTATTTAGCCGGTCTATTTGCGCATTCGAGAAAACCTATGACGCTACGAAACGCACACGAGGGCGACGATCAACACGCGCACAAACATGTAGGAGCTGCCGAAGGCTGCGATCTTTTGACGTTTAAGATCAAAAGATCGCAG
>NZ_RWIL01000121.1:0-82238 GCF_009764635.1 Pseudomonas sp. PB103
TGATCTTGAAAAAGCCCAGGTCAAAAGATCGCAGCGTGCCGCAGCTCCTGCAGGGGGGGAGAGGTAGATTCAGGTAAGGCTGTTTTGCAGGTGGCTGCGTAGTGCCTGGAGTTCTGCTTGCAGATTTTGCAGGCGCTCGATGGAGAAACCGCTGGCGCCGAGGATGCAAGGGGGAACCGTGCGCGCCCGATCTTTTAGCGCTCGGCCCTGTTCGGTCAATTCGACGATGACTACCCGCTCATCCTCTCGGCTGCGCGTGCGGCTGAGCAGGCCTTCGCCCTCTAGCCGTTTCAGCAGCGGCGTCAGCGAACCCGGATCAGTCAGCAGCTTTGTGCTGATCTCTCCGACCGTCAAACCGTCCTTTTCCCACAGCACCATCATCGCCAGGTACTGCGGATACGTCAGGCCCAGCGCCTGCAACAGCGGCTTGTAGACCTTGGTCATCATCAGCGAAGTGGAGTGCAGGGCGAAGCACGCCTGATTGTCCAGCAGCAGTTCTTCGCAGACGTCGGGGGTGTTGCGGTCGGAAGTCATATCAAAGCCTTGATCGGTAATGGTCATGAATCTAGCGCCCGAATGTTTAATGCGCCAGATAATTCGCCGGCGCTAATGACGACCCAGGTCCCGCTGCAGCGCCAGATCCCAAGGGGGCACCGGGCTGAACCGCGTCTTCAGATACTCCAGCAGCAAGCGACTGCGGGAGTTGGTTTGCTGCTCCATACGCAGCGCGTAGATACCCGTGGATTCAGCCTTCGGCAGGCCACTTTCGCAAAACAGCGGCAGCAACTCGCCGCGCAGCAGGTATTCGCTGGCCAGCCAAGTGGGTAAATGGGCGATGCCTAGCCCGGCCAATGCGCCGCAAACCAGCGCCTCGGCATTGTTGGCGCTCATGCGGATCCGCGCCGGACGGTGCAATTGCATCTGACCGTCCTGTTCGAATCGCCAGGCGAAGGGCGGGGCGAGTCCTTCCCAATCCAGGCCGTCATGTTCGCTCAACTGTGCGGGGTGCTTGGGGATGCCGCGACGCTTGAGGTAGTCCGGGCTGGCGCAGGCAATGCGCACCATGCTCGCCAACGGCGTGGCCACCAGCCGCGTATCGGCCAGTTGCCCTGCGCGCAACACCAGATCAACCTTGCCCAGATTCGAGCCGCCCATGTCGACGAAGCTGTCGATCAGGTGCAATTGCACATCCAGCCCCGGATAGAGGACGAGGAAGTCGGCAATCACCGGCGCCAGATGTCGCCGCCCGAACGCGGCCGGGGCATCGATGCGGATCAAGCCTTCGGGGGCGCTGCTTAAGGACACCGCTTCAGCCCGCGCCAGTTGCAACTCGGCGACGATGCGCCGCGCCCGCTCGGCGAACGCCAGACCGGCCGGCGTGGCGAGTACGGCGTGGGTGCTGCGAATGAACAATTGGCTGCCGACAGCATTTTCCAAGTTGTCGATACGCCGCGCGACCGCTGAGGGCGTCAGCGGATGACGGCGCGAAGCGGCGGAAAAACTGCCACTCTCCAGCACGTCGAGAAACAGCCCGAGTTGGTCGGTCAATTGATTGGGATTCATGTTCGGCCCGGTGCTTGTGCGAAATCGGCATAGCCATTGTGCGTTGCTGTGCGTTTCCCCGCCAGCGGCGACTGCGTAGGATGAGTTGCCTGACGTTAGAGGAATTGGGCTGTGATGGAGTTTTTGTTGTACCTGCTGTTTGGCGCCGCACTCGGCACCTTGGGTGGCATTTTTGGCATCGGCGGCGGTTTGATCGCGATTCCGTTGCTGGGCGTGTGGTTCGGCCTCGATCAACAGATCGCTCAAGGCACGGCGCTGGTCATGGTGGTGCCCAACGTAATGCTGGCGCTGTGGCGCTATCACCAGCGCAATCGCATCGAACTGCGCCACGCGCTGCCACTGGCGCTGATGGGCTTTTGTTTTGCCTGGATCGGTTCGATCTGGGCGGTCGGCATCGATGCGCAAACCATGCGCATCGGTTTCGTTGCGTTCCTTGTGGTGCTGTCGGCTTACAACCTGGTGAAGATGTTCGGCAAGCAACCCGCTGCGACTTCCGAAATGCGCTATTCGTGGCCGTGGCTGGGTGTGCTCGGCGCGGCGTCCGGGACCATGGGCGGATTGTTTGGTGTCGGCGGGGCGGTGGTGGCGACGCCAGTGCTGACCAGCCTGTTCGGCACCACACAAGTCGTCGCGCAGGGTTTGTCGCTGGCGCTGGCACTGCCAAGTACCGGCGTGACCCTGGTGACCTACGCAGTGCATCACGAAGTGGACTGGATGATCGGCCTGCCGCTGGCCATCGGTGGTCTGGCCAGCATCAGTTGGGGCGTGAAGGTCGCCCACGCGATGCCGGAAAAACTCCTGCGTGGGCTGTTCTGCGGTTTTCTGGTGCTGTGTGCGGTGATGCTCGCGTTTAAAGTTTGAAGCCTTCGACGATGTGCTCGGCCAGGCACTCGGTGATCGGCGACGGGTTGTTCAGGTTGCGCACCAGCATGATGCTCGCCTCCGGCAGCAACGGCAGGTCTTGGTCGGCACCAAGAATGCGCATGTCCGGGGTGATCAGGCTTTCCAGTTGCGCGGTGATCGCCAGACCCGCGCTGACCACGGCCATCAGCGCCGACAAACTGGTGCTGTTATAGGCGATGCGGTAATCGCGGCCCATCGCGTCCAGCGCATTGCACGCCCACAAGCGGCAGAAACAATCACTGTTGAACATCGCCAGCGGCAGCGGCGTTTGTTCATGCGCGCTGAAATTCTGCGCCTCGGCCCAGACGAAACGCTCCTTGCGCAGCAGTTGGCCGATCTCGTTGCCCGGCTCGCGGGTAACGATCGACAGATCCAGATCGGTGCGCTGCAACAGCTGTTTGGTCGACTCGCAATGCACTTCGATCTGGATCAACGGATAGAACTGCGCGAACCGCGACAGAATTCCCGGCAGAAAACGCATCACATAATCATCCGGCGTGCCGATGCGCACCGTGCCGACCATGTGTGGCTCGCGCAGGGTGTTGAACACCTCGCTGTGCAGCTTGAGGATGCGCCGCGCGTAACCAAGCAGCACCTGGCCTTCGGCAGTCAGGCGTACCTGTCGGCCGTCGCGCTCGAACAACTGGCGCTGCAACACGTCCTCTTCCAGACGCTTCATCTGCATGCTCACCGCCGATTGCGTGCGGTTGACCATTTCACCGGCGCGGGTGAAACCACCCTGATCGGCAATCGCGACAAAGGTGCGCAACACATCGGTATCGATACTGGGGTAGGCCGACAATTGATGAATCTCCGTGATGCATGCCATCAGAAACATTCGTTGGATTGATCTTAGCGCTGGCGCGAGACTTGAGCCATCCACATGGAGGGCAACACGATGAAAGGTCAAAGAGAGTATGTAAGCGAAGACAAATTTGACGGCCACGGCCATATCGTTTCCGACCTGCTGCACAAGTTTAGCCGCTGGTATGAATTGCACCGTGAACGTGAGTTGCTCGCCAGTCTGAGCGACGAAGCGTTGAAAGACATCGGGGTCAGTCGTGCCGACGTCGAACACGAGTCTGTGCGGCCGTTCTGGGATGATCCGATGCATAAATGATGACGCCAGTGCTACACAAAACACTTTCAGGTGAGGTAGGTTGCGAGCAGACAAGGAGATGCTCATGCCCGCAACAGTATCCTTTTCCCTCAAACAGGCGCGACGTCTGGCGCTGGCCGCCCAAGGGTTCAACGGGCGCCAGCCGCCGACCGTCAAGGCCACTCACCTCAACCGGCTGATCGAACGGCTGGGCTTGCTGCAAATCGATTCCGTCAACGCCGTGGTGCGCTCGCACTACCTGCCGCTGTTTTCCCGTCTCGGTAACTATCCTTCTGACTTGCTCGACCAGGCTGCCTGGAGTTCGGGGCGTCGTCGTTCGTTGTTCGAATATTGGGGCCATGAAGCGTCATTGCTGCCGCTGTCGATGTATCCGTTGATGGGCTGGCGCATGCAACGCGCCAGGCGCGGCGAAGATATTTATCAGCAACTGGCCAAGTTTGGTCGCGAGCAGCAAGACGTTGTACGTCGCGTGTTGAGTTCGGTGCAAGAGCAGGGCGCGATCGGCGCCGGCAGTCTGTCGACCCGCGAAGACAAGGCCGGGCCATGGTGGGACTGGAGCGCGGAAAAGCACGCGCTGGAGTGGTTGTTTGCTGCCGGTGAAGTGACGGTAGCGGGACGACGTGGGTTTGAGCGTTTGTATGATTTGCCGGAGCGAGTGATTCCTTCGTCCATTCTGCAGCAAGCGTTGCCCGATGAGGCCGAGGCGCAGCGTGGTTTGCTGTTGCATGCAGCACAGGCGTTGGGCGTCGGTACGGAGAAAGACCTGCGCGATTACTTTCGTTTGAATCCGGCGGATGCGCGTCCGCGACTGGCTGAGCTGGTCGAGGCGGGGCAACTGCAAATATGCGAAGTGGCCGGTTGGCGGCAGATCGCTTATTGCCTGCCGGAGCCGAAAGTCCCGCGCAAGGTGGTCGCCAGTGCGCTGCTGTCGCCCTTCGATTCGTTGATCTGGGAGCGCAGCCGCACCGAGCGGTTGTTCGATTTCCGCTATCGGCTGGAGATTTACACGCCGCAAGACAAGCGGGTTTACGGCTATTACGTGTTGCCGTTTTTGCACAATGAACGGATTGCGGCGCGGGTTGATCTGCGTGCTGAGCGGGCGGCGGGACGACTGGCGGTGCATGCGGTGCACGAGGAAGAGCCGGGGCTGGATGAGGCGGGGATGTTGGCGCTGGCGGTGAATTTACGGCGGATGGCGGATTGGTTGGGGCTTGCGCGGGTACAGCTCAATTGTCAGCGCGAGAGTGCTGCACGATTACGAGTGGCATTCGCCCAGATCGGCTGTGACTGAACTGACGCCATCGCTGGCAAGCCAGGCTCCCACAGTGTTCTGCGTCGTACACAGATTTTGTGATCGGCGCGGTCACTGTGGGAGCCTGGCTTGCCAGCGATGAGGCCGGTTCAAACGACAAAGATATCGAACCCTAGCGGCGAACCTGTTGAATGAGGGGGGATGAGCGGGCGCCTTCGCGAGCAAGCTCAGCTCCTACATTGACCGCGTCATTCATCAATTTTGTGCGCGACGCAGATCCTGTGGGAGCCTGGCTTGCCAGCGATGAGGCCGGTTCAAACGACAAAGATATCGAACCCTAGCGGCGAACCTGTTGAATGAGGGGGATGAGCGGGCGCCTTCGCGAGCAAGCTCAGCTCCTACATTGACCGCGTCATTCATCAATTTTGTGCGCGACGCAGATCCTGTGGGAGCCTGGCTTGCCAGCGAAGAGGCCGGTTCAAGCGATAAAGATATCGAACTCTAGCGGCGAACTTGCTTGAGGGTTTCAGCGATGAGGAACGCCAACTCCAGCGACTGATCGGCATTCATACGTGGATCACAATGCGTGTGATAGCGATCCGACAAGCCATCTTCGGTAATCGGCCGCGCACCACCGATGCATTCGGTGACGTTCTGTCCGGTCATCTCGATGTGAATCCCGCCGGCATAAGTGCCTTCCGCTTCGTGCACCTGGAAGAACTGCTTCACCTCGCCAAGAATCTGCGCAAAGTCGCGGGTCTTGTAACCGCTGCTGGCCTTGATGGTATTGCCGTGCATCGGGTCGGAACTCCACAGCACCTGCTTGCCTTCACGCTGCACCGCGCGGATCAGCGCCGGCAGGTGATCGCCGACCTTGTTCGCGCCCATCCGCGCGATCAAATTCAGGCGACCCGGATCGTTGTCCGGATTGAGCACGTCGATCAGGCGGATCAGATCATCGGGGTTCATGCTCGGGCCGACCTTCACGCCGATCGGGTTGTTCACCCCGCGCAGAAACTCGACATGCGCGCCGTCGAGCTGACGGGTGCGGTCGCCGATCCACAGCATGTGCGCCGAGCAATCGTAGTAATCGTTGGTCAGGCTGTCGCGGCGCACGAAGGCTTCTTCGTAGTTCAGCAGCAACGCTTCGTGGGCGGTGAAGAAACTGGTTTCGCGCAGTTGCGGCGAGCTGTCCATGCCACAGGCGCGCATGAACGCCAGGGTTTCATCGATACGATCAGCGAGGTGGCTGTACTTCTCGGCCAGCGCCGAGTTGGCGATGAAATCGAGGTTCCACTTGTGTACCTGATGCAGGTCGGCAAAACCGCCTTGGGCAAAGGCGCGCAACAGGTTCAGCGTCGCGGTCGATTGATGATAAGACTGCAGCAGACGTTCCGGGTCCGGCACGCGGCTCTTTTCGTCGAAGCCGATGCCGTTGACGATGTCGCCGCGATAAGCCGGCAGCGTCACGCCATCGATGGTCTCGTCGTTGGCCGAACGCGGTTTGGCGAACTGACCGGCCATGCGTCCGACTTTGACCACCGGGCAACCGGCGGCGAAGGTCATGACGATCGCCATTTGCAGCAACACTTTAAAGGTGTCGCGAATCTTTGCTGCGGAGAACTCGGCGAAGCTTTCGGCGCAATCACCGCCCTGCAACAGAAACGCCCGGCCTTGGGTGACTTCGGCAAACTGACGACGCAGCTCGCGAGCTTCGCCGGCGAACACCAGCGGCGGATAACTGGCCAGGGTTTGCTCGACCTGGCGCAGGTGCGCGGCGTCGGGGTATTGGGGTTGTTGCTGGATCGGCAGGGCGCGCCAGCTGTCAGGGCTCCACGGTTGGCTCATCACGGTCTCTAAGGTTCTTCGCACGGACGGCCATGTTAGCAGCAATTAGTGCGTGACCTGTTCCCGCCCCATCGCCGACAATCGCGGTTTTGCCACGGTGCCACAGCGGTGCCATCGCGTCACCGCGCCCGGTGACCATCAGGAGACGAAATGACTGAGGAGCGCGTCGAGCATCTGCTCGCCGAAGTACAGGACGAGTTCGGCGTGATTCGCGTGCTGGAAGTGGCTGATTACCGCTTTCTCGAATTCGGTGATGCGATCGAGCAGAGCTGCGTGTTCACCGCTGACCCGAGCTGGCTGGAGTACGACTACACCCGCGCGATGTTGATCGGTGCGTTGTGCCATGAGCTGCCCGAGAGTGCGCTGTTCCTCGGGTTGGGCGCAGGCACGTTGACCCAGGCCTGCCTCAAGTTTCTGCCGCTGGAAGATGTCGAGGCCATCGAACTGCGCCCGGACGTGCCACGTCTGGCCATCGAATACCTTGGGCTGGACGATGATCCGCGGCTGTACATCCGTGTCGGCGATGCGCTGGAGTTGTTACCGACTGCCGAGCCTGCGGATCTGATTTTCGTCGACCTCTACACTGACGTCGGCCCGGGTGTCGGGCATCTGGCCTGGGGGTTTCTCGGTGATTGCCAGAAGCGCTTGAATCCGGGGGGCTGGCTGGTGATCAATCAGTGGGCCACCGATGATGGCCAGCCGTTGGGCGCGGCGCTGTTGCGCGGGCTCTATCACCGGCATTACTGGGAACTGCCGGTGAAGGAGGGCAATGTGATTCTGCTGGTGCCGGCGGATCTCGATCAGGAGCTCGACATGCAGGCGCTGACCGCTCGGGCTGAAGCCTTGGCGCCGCGGTTGGGGTATTCGTTGCAATCGTTGATCAACAGTATTCGCCCGGCGACCTGAGGCGTCAGAGCTGGCCCCATCGCTGGCAAGCCAGCTCCCACAGGGTTCGCGCCGTACGCAAAATGTGTGAACTACTCGGTCACTGTGGGAGCTGGCTTGCCAGCGATGGGGCCCAGACAGGCGCCATAATTCTCAGATTCCTTTGAAAATGCCAGGGCGGCGTTCCACCAAAGACCGCACGCCCTCCCTGGCATCTTCACTGGCCAACAACTTCTTCACCAGCGCCGGCAGCCCCTGCGCAGCCGCGGTCTCACCTTCATAGCGAGCCTGTCGCGCTGACAGCAACGTCGCTTGCACCCCCAATGGCGCCTGCCGGGCAATCCGCTCGGCCAACTCAATCGCCCGTGGCAGCAAATCCTCACTGGCCATCACTTCCTGCACTAGCCCCAAGCGCAACGCATCGTGCGCATCAAACTCATCCCCGGTCAGCAACCAGCGCATCGCGTTGCCCCAACCGGCGATCTGCTGGAAACGCAACGTCGCGCCGCCAAAAGGAAAGATCCCACGCTGCACTTCCATCTGCGCGAAGCGGGTATTGCTCGCACAGAGGTTGATGTCGGCGGCCAGCATCAGCTCGATACCGATGGTCAGGCAGTAGCCCTGTGCGGCGACAATCACCGGTTTGCTCACCCGCGGCCCGACGAAAACACCCCACGGGTCGCAACCACCGGTCGGAACCTGCCAGCCTTGCGCCAGCGCCGAGCTGGCATTCACCAGATCCAGACCGGCGGTGAAGTGCTCGCCATGGCCAAATACCACGGCCACCCGGGCCTCGTTATCGGCCTCGAACTCGCCATAGGCCAGGCTCAGTGCATTGAGCAGGTCGAGGTCGAAAGCATTGCGCTTGGCCGCCCGATCGAGGCCGATCAAGTGCACGTGACCACGACGTTCTCGGCTGACGCGGCCGGCGCAGGGCTGGTTCATGGTAAATCCTCGGGCGGGAAGGGCGGGTGCGGCGACGGAATGCCGCAGGTCGGTGAATCGTTTAAGCGTCATCGCCCGCAGGGCCGGGCCTTTGAAAAATAGACCTTGGCGCGATTATCCGCAAAACCCCGTTACACAGCGGTGACACACGCATTCAGGCGATAAAAAAAGCTCCCTTTTCGGGCAAAATCCGGTATAGTGCGCGCCGGCCTTTAACCGGGCCGCGTTTAGGTAGCGCAATTTCCCGAAGTCAGCTTCGGCTGCACGTCCGCATTGCGGGCTCTTCCCGGACGATTCTTTTTTTTCATTCATTCGTTTTCGCAAATCCCCGCCGACAAAGCTGCCAGGGCGACTCTTGAGTCTCAACACGGCATGCGCAGCTTTGGAGCATGGGTCTTTGCGGATGCACTTAGAGGCAGACCCATGACCCAGGAAACCGGCGGATTCGCCGCTTTTAATCTTAACCCGAATATTCTTGCAGCCGTCGCAGCGACTGGCTACGAAGAGCCTTCGGCGATTCAGCAGCAATCGATCCCGATCATCATGGCCGGCCAGGACATGATTGGCCAGGCGCAAACCGGTACCGGTAAAACCGCCGCGTTCGCACTGCCTATCCTGCACCGCATCGATCCTGCCAAGCGCGAACCGCAAGCCCTGATCCTGGCGCCAACTCGTGAGTTGGCGCTGCAAGTAGCAACCGCTTTTGAAACCTACGCCAAGCAAATGCCGGGCGTTACCGTTGTGGCCGTTTACGGCGGCGCGCCGATGGGCCCACAACTGAAAGCAATCCGTAATGGCGCACAGATCGTTGTCGCCACTCCGGGCCGTCTGTGCGACCACCTGCGTCGTGACGAAAAAGTGCTGTCGACCGTGAACCACCTGGTTCTCGACGAAGCTGACGAAATGTTGAAGCTGGGCTTCATGGATGACCTGGAAGTCATCTTCAAGGCTCTGCCAGCGACCCGTCAGACCGTTTTGTTCTCGGCTACCCTGCCGCAGTCGATCCGCGCCATTGCCGAACGCCACCTGCGCGATCCGCAACACGTGAAGATCCAGACCAAGACCCAGACCGTTACCGCGATCGAACAGGCTCACCTGTTGGTTCACGCTGACCAGAAGACTTCGGCCGTTCTCAGCTTGCTGGAAGTGGAAGACTTCGACGCGCTGATCATGTTCGTGCGCACCAAGCAAGCGACCCTGGATCTGGCCAGCGCCCTCGACGCCAAAGGCTACAAAGCCGCGGCGCTGAACGGTGACATCGCCCAGAACCAGCGTGAGCGCGTGATCGACTCACTGAAAGATGGCCGTCTGGACATCGTTGTGGCGACCGACGTTGCTGCTCGTGGCCTGGACGTTCCGCGCATCACTCACGTGTTCAACGTTGACATGCCGTACGACCCAGAGTCCTACGTTCACCGTATCGGCCGTACTGGCCGTGCCGGTCGCGAAGGTCGTGCACTGCTGCTGGTGACTCCACGTGAGCGCCGCATGCTGCAAGTGATCGAGCGTGTAACCGGTCAGAAAGTGGCTGAAGTTCGCCTGCCGGACGCTCAAGCCGTTCTCGATGCGCGCATCAAGAAACTGACCAACAGCCTGTCGCCGCTGGTTGCTGATGCCGAATCGACTCACGGTGAGCTGCTTGATCGTCTGACTGCAGACATCGGCTGCACTCCGCGTGCTCTGGCTGCAGCCCTGCTGCGCAAAGCCACCAACGGTCAAGCACTGAACCTGGCTGCTATCGAGAAGGAACGCCCACTGGTGCCGAACAACGCACCGCGTGGCGACCGTCCTGAGCGCACCGGTGATCGTCCTGATCGTGGTGACCGCGAGCGTCGCGCGCCAATGCCTTTGGGCGAAGGCCGTGCTCGTTGCCGTACCGCGCTGGGTGCGCGTGACGGTATCGCCGCGAAAAACCTGCTGGGCGCCATCCTCAACGAAGGTGGTCTGGCCCGTGAAGCGATCGGTCGCATCCAGGTGCGTGACAGCTTCAGCCTCGTCGAGCTGCCGGAAGATGGTCTGGATAAACTCCTGACCAAACTGAAGGACACTCGCGTTGCTGGTAAGCAGTTGAAGCTGCGTCGCTACCGCGAAGATTGATCCGCCCTTGGGCTGATTGATCGCAGATAAAAAATCCCCGACTGGTTCGGGGATTTTTTTTGCCTGTTTTTCAGGGTCAAAAGATCGCAGCCTTCGGCAACTCCTACATGGGAATGCATTTACCTGTAGGAGCTGCCGAAGGCTGCGATCTTTTGCTTTTACCCGAAACGATAAATATCCATCCCCAGCGCGCCCATCGTGAACCCCCGATGCGCGACGCTGAACTCACCACCCGCGCCCCGCGCAAAATACAACGGCAACAAATGCTCATCACTCGGATGACTGCGCACCGCGTTCGGCGCTTGCTGGCGGTAATCGTGCAATGCCGCCTCATCGTTCGCCGTCAGCTTGTCGATCACCCAGTCGCGGAAGTCCCGCGCCCAAGGCTCAACGCTTTCCGGTCCGGCATGCCAGTCCAGTTCGCGCAGGTTGTGGGTGATGCTGCCAGAGCCGATCAGCAGAATGCCTTGCTCACGCAAACCGGCCAGCGCACGACCAACGCGAGTCTGTAACGCCGGGCCGACACGGCTCGGCAGGGAAACCTGAACCACTGGAATGTCCGCCTGCGGGTACATCAGCGACAGCGGCACCCATACGCCATGATCGAACGGACGCTGAGGGTCGAGACGCGCCGGTAGATTGTTGGCCGCCAGCAGCTCGGCTATTTGCGCCGCCAGTTGCGGGTCGCCCGGCGCCGGGTATTGCACTTCAAACAATGCGCGGGGAAAGCCCCCGAAGTCGTGCCAGGTGTCCGGCTGTGGGTTGCTGCTGACCAACAGCTCGTGGCTCTCCCAGTGGGCGGAGACGATCACGATGGCTTTCGGTTTCGGCAGTTCGGCTGCCAGTCGCGCCAGGGCCGGGCCACTGGCGCCCGGTTCCAGTGCGAGCATCGGTGAGCCGTGGGAGATAAACAGGCTGGGAAACATAAGAGGGTTCCTGAGCGTTAAGATGACCCATCTTCAGTCAGATCATTGATCTAAATCTAATATAAGTTTTAACGCTTTTTGATCGATTTTTTAGGGGTGATAGATGCAACCTGAGTTTTGGCACAAGAAGTGGGCTTCGAACCAGATCGGCTTTCATTTGCCTGCGGTGAACCCGTATCTGCAGCGTTTCTGGCCGGATCTGCAGCTTCCAGCACAAGCACGCGTGCTGGTGCCGTTGTGTGGGAAAAGTCTGGATTTGCTGTGGCTGGCCGGGCGTGGGTATCAGGTGCTTGGCATTGAGCTGTCGCAGAAGGCTGTCGAGGATTTTTTCACTGAACAGCAACTTCAGCCGCAGATCAGCGAGCACGGTGCTTTCAAGGTTTATCGCGCCGGTTCGATTGAGCTGTGGTGTGGTGACGTTTTCGCGCTGACCGCAGAGGATGTTGCCGGTTGCGCCGCGCTGTACGACCGTGCTGCCGTGATCGCCTTGCCAGTGCCAATGCGCGAGCACTATGCCGAGCATTTGCAAAACATTCTGGCGGCCGGTTTGAAGGGGCTGCTGATTACGCTGGATTACGATCAGGCGCAAATACCGGGGCCGCCGTTCTCTGTGGATGATGCGCAAGTGCAGCGCTTGTTCGGCGGCCTCTGGCAGATGCAGGTGCTGCAATCGCAGGATGTGCTGAGTGACAGTGGCAAGTTTGTGCAGGCCGGTGCTACGCGGCTTGAGGAGCGGGTGTATCGGTTGACTGCCCGGTAGCTTTGTTGCGCGCATAAAAAATGCCCCGACGTATCGGGGCATTTTTTTAACCAGTCAATCTGACTGCTTCAGGCGTCGCGTCGAACCTTACAGTTCTTTAACGGTGCGAACCTGATCCTTGTTGATGCGGGTCTCTTTGCCGTCCAGCTGTTTGAACTCGTAGAAGCCCGAATCATCATCGTATTTCGGGGTGTCGACGGCCTGGATTTCGCGACCGTCATTCAGCGTGATCACTGTTGGCGACGAGCAACCGGCGAGGGTAGCCAGGCCCAGTGCGAGCATGAGAGTGGCGAGGGTCCGTTGAGTCATGGTGTGTCTCCGAATGGAAATTCTTTTGGTTACTGAGCTTGAGACGTATACAAGGCGTGAGAGTTCCTTGAGTGCTGTCAGTCTGACACAGTGTTGTGCGAATTTAACAGTTCCGGGGTATTGAGGTTGGCCAGTCGAGGGTCATTGTCCGGGCATTGCAGGGCAGTGACACCAAGATGGCGCATGACGCGGCCGGGACTGCGCTCACCGGCGTTCCAGGCGTCTTCGAAGGCCGGAAGCAGGGCGACCGGGATCACGCACAGCAGCGGTTCCCAGTGCTCGTCATGACGTAACATTAAAGGTTTTTCAGGATTCTGATTGGCGGTTTCCCGCATGCTTTGCAGCAGCGTCTCGTCGATGCGCGGAACATCGCATGGCAACACCAGCAGGTGAGTATGGCGCGCCGCTTTCAAGCCGGCACGAATACCGGCCAGCGGCCCCGGAAAGTCGCCTTCATCATCGACCACCAGATGATCGGCGTACGCGGCATAGCGTTCACGATTGCGGTTGCAGGAGATGATCAAATCATCCGTCAGCGGGCGCACTTTACGCTGCAAATGCGCAATCAGCGGTTCGCCCAGCCACTCCACCAGCCCTTTGTCCTGCCCCCCCATGCGTTGGCCGCGTCCGCCTGCCAGGAGCAGAACGGAGCAGGCGGGCAAATGTGTATTCAGCGTCATGTCGGCTCTCCAGAGGGGCGGCGAAAAAAGGGGGCGCTGTGATATAACACCGGGCTGTTTCTCCTACAACTGGACGAGCCTATGAAAGCCAAGGCTGATGTACCTTTCGCACCGCTCAATATCGCCGTGCTGACTGTCAGTGATACCCGAACGCTGGAAACCGACACTTCGGGCCAGGTCTTCGTCGACCGCCTGACGGCCGCAGGCCACCTGCTGGCTGAACGGGTGTTGCTCAAAGATGACCTCTACAAAATCCGTGCGCAAGTCGCCAGCTGGATTGCTGACGATGTCGTGCAGGTCGTACTGATTACCGGGGGCACTGGTTTTACCGGTCGGGACAGCACCCCTGAAGCAGTGGCGTGTCTGCTCGACAAGCAGGTGGATGGTTTTGGTGAATTGTTCCGGCAGATCTCGGTGGCCGATATCGGTACATCCACCGTGCAATCCCGGGCCTTGGCCGGTCTGGCCAATGGCACGCTGGTGTGCTGCCTGCCAGGCTCGACCAACGCCGTGCGCACCGGCTGGGATGGCATTCTCGCCGAGCAACTGGATTCCCGGCACCGTCCCTGCAACTTCGTGCCCCATCTGAAACAGGCGGCACCTTGTGAATCCCGTGGGTAAGCCGGGCAAGACCGGTGCCTTGATGCCGGTCGAAGTGGCGCTGGCGCGCCTGCTGGAAATGGCCGAGGCCTCGCCGATTGCCGAGCGGGAATTTTTGCCATTGGCAGACGTTCAGGGCCGCGTGCTGGCCGAGGATCTGATTTCGACGCTGGATCTGCCGCCGTGGCCGAACAGTGCGATGGATGGCTATGCGCTGAACCTGGCTGACTGGACGGGCGAACCTTTGCCGGTGAGCCAAAAGGTCTTCGCCGGGCAGGCTCCCGAAGCGCTCGCGCCGGGTACCTGTGCGCGCATCTTCACTGGCGCTCCGGTACCGGCGGGTGCCGATTGCGTTGAAATGCAGGAAAACGCCGAGGTCCTTGCAGAGGGTCGTGTACGTTTTCTCGAAAGGATGACGCCAGGACAGAACATCCGTCCGCAAGGCCAGGAAACCACGGTGGGTGAGCTGGTTTTGTCGGCCGGCACCCGGCTCGGACCGATCGAGCAAGGCCTGGCTGCGTCTCTGGGTTGTGCCGGATTGAGCGTGGTGCGCAAGGTGCGCGTGGCGGTGTTGTCCACTGGCGATGAGCTGGTCGAACCGGGGCAGGCGTTGGGTCCGGGGCAGATTTACAATAGCAACCGGGTGGTGCTGTGCAGTTGGTTGCAACGCATGGGGTGTGAAGTGATTGATGCCGGGATTCTTCCGGACGATCTGGCCACAACCCGTGAGCGGCTTGGCGCCTTGCAGGATGTCGACCTGATTCTCTCGACCGGAGGCGTGTCGGTGGGTGAGGCCGATTTTCTCGGCATTGCGCTGAGGGAGGAGGGGGAGCTGGCGTTGTGGAAACTCGCGATCAAACCCGGCAAGCCACTGACGTTCGGCCATTTTCGTAAGGTGCCGGTGATCGGCCTCCCGGGTAATCCGGCTTCGACCCTGGTGACCTTCGCCTTGCTGACCCGTCCCTATCTGTTGCGTCGCCAGGGCGTGCAGGACGTGGAGCCACTGAAGTTCCCGGTGCCGGCGGGGTTTGACTGGCCCGTGGCAGGCAATCGCCGTGAGTATCTGCGGGGTCGCCTTGAGCAAGGTCGTGCGGTTATTTATCGCAATCAAAGTTCGGGTGTCCTGCGCAGTGCGGCCTGGGCCGATGGACTGGTGGAGGTGCTGGAGGGGCGCACGCTTGGCGAGGGCGACGAAGTAGTCTTCATTTCGCTCAGCGAGCTGCTGAGCTGACACGTCGATCGCAGGGGCAGGCTCGGAGGTTGTCTCCGTAGCCTGCCTGTACGGTCAGCGCGTCATGATCGAGACGAGCTGGTCGAACCGACTGTTCGCCACCCATCCGAGCAAGCCCAGCACGACCGCGGTTGCACCTGCGGAGTAGGCCAGCCGATGTTTGATGGTTCTGACATCGCCGCGAACTTCATCCATGTCCCGGCGAATGTATTTGAGGTGGGTCTCAAGCTCGGTGATGCGAGGTTCCATATTCACTTCTCCGGTTTTGGCGCCGTTGCTGTGGCTGGCGCGACTCTCCGTAAGTGGGGCAAGCGGGCTGACCGGCGTTCTGGTTTCCTGGCTATGCATTGAGGTGTCCACCTGCTGGCCGTTGCTCGCTATCCTTTGAACGATCGCAAGCGCTAAACGTGTATCCACTCATTGCTGCACTTCCTTGTGTGTTTCAGATCGAAAAATTGCTGTTGCCGGCGCACGATGTGCCAATGCTGGCGCCGGGTCAATTCAGCCGTTTCCTCAGGTTTTGTAGGAAGATTTCCTGCTCTGTAGGACGAGCAAGCTTGGGCGCTTGAAATAATTGCCATTCTTGCGGCTTTTTTACGTGGCGCAGTGGTCAAGATGTCTCGTACCGATTCCATTCAGGGAGTGACCGTAATGAGTGAACGCAGGGCGCTAATGATTCTGCATGGCAAGCAGGCACTCAACGAGGCGGTGCGCAGCGCTGTCGAACGCAAACGCGAGCAAGGCTGGGAGCTGGCGGTGCGGGTGACCTGGGAGGCGGGTGACGCCGAACGCATGGTCGAGGAAGCGCTGACCGCCGGTTACCGCACCATCATTGCCGGCGGTGGCGATGGCACCTTGCGCGACATCGCTCAGGCGTTGTCGGCGCATCCCGGCGAGGCCAGTCTCGTGCTGTTGCCCTTGGGCACGGCCAACGATTTTTGCCGTGCGGCAGGCGTACCGCTGGAACCGGCCGAGGCCCTCGAGTTGCTGGAGGTGTCGCCGCGTGACATCGATCTCGGTGAGGTTGGCGGGCAGATCTTTCTCAACATGGCCACCGGCGGTTTTGGCAGTCAGGTCACGGCCAATACTTCGGAAGACTTGAAAAAGGTCCTGGGCGGGGCGGCGTATCTGTTCACCGGCCTGTCGCGCTTCAGTGAATTGCATGCAGCCTACGGCGAGTTGCAAGGCCCGGACTTCCACTGGAGTGGCGAACTGCTTGCGCTGGGCATCGGCAATGGACGTCAGGCAGGCGGCGGGCACGTATTGTGTCCGCAGGCGCTGGCCGATGATGGCCTGCTGGACATCAGTATTCTGCCGGCGCCTCAGGAGCTGGTGGGGACTTTGAAAAATTTGCTCAGCGACGGTTTCGGCATCGAAAACATGTTTGTGCGGACCCGCTTGCCGTGGGTCGAAATCAAGGTGGCCGAAGGGCTTTATATCAATCTCGACGGTGAGCCACTGGAAGGCGACAGCATGCGTTTCGAAGCGCGCCCGGCAGCGCTGCAGGTGCATTTGCCGGCTGATTCGCCACTGTTGAGTGGCGCGGTCAGTCGTCCAGACTGATGATCTGCTCGCGCACGGCGAACAGCACCAGGCCTGCCACGTCGTAGATCTGCAGGCGTTTCATGATCTGCGAGCGGTGGGTTTCGACGGTCTTGATGCTCAGGCCCAGGCCGTTGGCGATCTCCCGGGTCGATTTGCCGCGCACGATCAGCCGCAGGATTTCCAGTTGGCGCGCGGTCAGATTGTGCGAGTCGCTGGTTTCCGGCTGGGTCTTCTGGTTGCGCGTCAGGGCCTGATTGATCACTGTATGGGCGATGGCCGGGCTCAGATAGCGCTCGTTATTGCGCAACGCTTCGAGCGCGTGTTCCAGTTCGGTGGCGGTGGTGTCCTTGAGCAGGTAGCCATGCGCGCCGGATTCCAGCGCTTGCATGATCAGCGCCGGGTCGGTGTGCATCGACAGGATCAGCACTTTGCTTTGCGGGCGCACGCGCTTGAGTCGCTGCAGGGCTTCAAGGCCGCCGGTTTCTTTCATGGAAATATCCAGCAGGACGATATCGGGACTCAATTGCTCGACCATTTCGAGCAGTTGCGAGCCGTCATTGGCCTCGCCAATCACCGCGTAGCCGGGAATATCCAGCACCAGAGCGCGCACGCCGGCCCTGATCAGCGAGTGGTCATCCACCAGAAGTAAGTTACAAGTCAACGCATAACCTTATTCGTACTGGCCCGCTCGAGTGCACGCGGCGCCCAGGGGAAAAGTGCTTCGATTTGAGTGCCTTTGCCCGGCTCGCTGGTAACGCTCAGGGTGCCGCCCAACTGCTCCATCCGTTCGGCCATCCCGGCCATGCCGCGTTGTCCTTCCCGCCCCGGATTGGCTGCCGGGGCGAATCCCTGACCGTCATCGCTGATCAGCAGCGTCAGGCCTTTGGGCAGACGCTGGACGCGAATCAGCAGATTCTTTGCCTGCGCATGGCGCAGGATATTGGTCACGGCTTCCTGAGTAATGCGAAAGGCGGCAACCGCCATTTCTTCGGGAATGCCGTTCAGCCGCTGCTGGCAATCCAGGCTCCAGTGCACCGACGTGTTGGTCAGCGTCTTGAGCAAGTGCGCGCGCAGACTGGCTTCCAGGCCAAGGCTGGTCAGTTGCCGTGGATTGAGGATGGCCGACACGTCGCGCACTTTGTTGAGGGTTTCCTCAAGGGTGTCGCAGAGCACGCTGCATTGTTCCTGCAAGTCGTCCGGCAAGCGGCGCTTGAGCCATTCACTTTGCAGTTTGGCGGCAGTCAGCAGTTGGCCGATGTCGTCGTGCAATTCCCGGCTGAGGCGATGGCGCTCGTTTTCCTGGACTTCCAGTAAGCGGTCGGCCAACTCCTGCGGCTGAAACTTGATCGACTTGCGCGACAGCCGATATTGCACCCAGACACACGTGGTGGCAGCGACGTTGAGCAGCAGCAGTCCGAGGCAAAGCGGCAGGGAAAAACCATAGGTCAGCACACTGCCGAGCGCGGCGGCGACACTCAGTATGAGCGTGAACCGGCGGGCATTTTCCCGGGAAGGTGGCCATGTGGCGATTGACTTGAGGCTGGCGTACATAACGGATGGAGCCAATGGATGTTCGCTGCGGGCAGACCGATCAGAGTGGCTGACGGATCTCTGTCTGAAAACACTGTCATTTATGTTATTGAATTCAACAAGGTCGCGTGATCGATATTGAACCGCCAACTTCGTTGGCAGCCTATCGCTGGAATCACTGTGCCATTAATTGAAAGCAACTAATGCGCGGCATAATACCACTTAAGATACCGTTGGTCGCGTTTGCTATATATGTCCAGTCGGTCAGGAATTACGTCGTATTGGACGTGAGTTCCATTATGGAAAAGTTGATTTATTCAATTCGACAGGAATCGATAGTGACTTATTTATACACAGGCAAACCCTGATACCGGCAGCGAGAAGTCCGTTGAGATCAGGTGTGATTATTTATTCGACTATGTCGCTGGCAGGTATGAACTATTCAATTGCGACATTCGCCGTCTGCGCTTTCAGACTCCGGCAACGCGCAATCTTTCACTGAGTCAGGCTTGCCGCTCCGAATACTCCACCAGGGACAGTGGTTTGACGTGGTGCGGCAGTTGCAGTTGGCTTTGGCCGACCTGGGAGGCAAAGGCCTCGATCAGGGAGGTCTGCTCGCTGTCGTCGAGGCTCAACTGGCCAGTGGTTTGATCGACCAGTTCCAATTGCCAGGCCATCAACGTGAAGCAGTCTTGCAGTGCGTTGAGCGCCTGAGCATGCAGGTCGACCTCGTCCTGCGCATGATTGAGCAGGCCGTGGAGATGCAGGGAAAATTCGGAAATCGCTTGCAGCGCCAGCGCATCTGCCTTGCTCGCCAGCTTCAGCAGCGTGCTGAGCATGCACTCGATGGCGTCCTTGTCGTTGCTGATCAGTTGCAGGTGGCTGAGGCATTCCTCGGACTTGGCCAAGAGCGTTTCAGCCTCGAGGAGAAACTCGGGGAACCGTTGCGCCCAGTCCTTGCGATCGTTTGGCATGCTTATCTCCACAACGTCATGTCTGATGAGGGAATGCCGTGTGTGTCGACGATCGTGAACCGTCGCAAGATCGCGCCCCGGTGTGCAGGTGCACAGATTCGGAGTTTCGAGAGGAGGTGTTTCCACTGACCTGCGATCGCACACAATAGCCTGACTCCGTTCATGCAATGAGAATGGCGTCACATTAATGGCTATTGGATATTGCGAACATCAGGTTAGGCCTGATTGCTCCTAGGGGAATCCCTTAGGCGCGGGAACCTACGGCGCCAACCGAGGTCGCGCTGCAGAGAATGTAGCAGATGAAAATCACCGGGCCAGTAAAGCATGATGTTAATGTGACATCAATGCCTGAGCATGGCATTTTTAACGGGGCTTGGCATGGCGATAAAGAACCGCCACGCGCAGCCGATAACCTCACATAGTGAATTCATCAGAACAAGCCCAGGAGTCATTGATGGCCGGCATTCTCGACACGGTAGACCAACGCACGCAACTGGTGGGTGAGAATCGCCTGGAAATTCTCATGTTTCGTCTGGCCGGACGCCAATTGTTCGCGATCAACGTGTTCAAGGTTCAGGAAGTCTTGCAGTTGCCGAAGCTGACGCTGATGCCTCAGCGTCACCCATTCGTTTGCGGTGTGGTCAATCTGCGCGGTCAGACCTTGCCCGTCATCGACCTGTCACAGGCGATCGGCATGCGTCCGCTGGTGCCGGGGCCGAACAGTACGATTATTGTCACCGAGTACAATCGTTCGGTGCAGGCCTTCCTCGTCGGTGGTGTCGACCGCATCGTCAACATGAACTGGGAAGCCATCCTGCCGCCGCCGACCAGTGCCGGTCGCCAGCATTACCTGACCGCGATCAGCAAAGTCGACGATCAACTGGTGGAGATCATCGACGTCGAGAAAGTCCTCGCCGAAATCGTCCCGTACAACGCCAAAGTCTCGCGGGAAAAACTCGAAGACCCAGTGCTGGAGCGTGCGCGTGGCCGTGAAGTGCTGCTGGTGGACGACTCCAACGTGGCGCTTTCGCAACTGCGCGACACCCTTGGCCAACTCGGTGTGAAAATGCACATCGCCAGCGACGGTTTGAAGGCGCTGAATATGCTCAAGGCCTGGGCCGACACCGGCGTGAACATGACCGACAAGCTGCTGATGATCTTCACCGATGCGGAAATGCCGGAAATGGACGGCTACCGTCTGACCACCGAAATTCGCAATGACCCGCGCCTGCGTGGGCTGTACGTGGTGCTGCACACTTCGCTGTCGGGCAGCTTCAACGACTCGATGGTGAAGAAGGTCGGCTGCGACAACTTCCTCTCCAAATTCCAGCCGGACAAACTGGTCGACGTGGTGCGCCAGCGCCTGATGCTCGACGAAGTCCCGGCCTGATCACCCCCCTTTGTAGGAGTGAGCCCTGTGGCGAGGGGATTTATCCCCGATGGCTGCGCAGCAGCCCGGGCTTTTCAGGGAACATCGAGGGGGCCGCTTCGCGCCCCATCGGGGATAAATCCCCTCACCACAGGGTTTCAGTTTCAGGCAGATTAAAGTGTACGAATTGATCTTTTGATTCGTGCATGAAGCTCGTATAGGGTGGCGGTTTTATCCTCCAGGGAGCTGGCCATGCTGCGTCTGAGCGCGCTTTATCGTTACCCGTTGAAATCCGGCAAAGTCGATGTGCTGCAAAGCGTCGACCTCGACAAGCTGGGGCTTGATGGCGACCGACGCTGGATGCTCGTGGACGAAGCCAGTGGCCGCTTCCTGACCCAGCGCGCGGAAGCGAAGATGAGTCAGTTGTCGGCCCTGTGGAATGCTCAGGGCGGTTTGACCCTGAGCGCACCCCAACAGTCTTCCATCGAAATCGCCCTGCCAGGCGACGACGCCGAACTGCGCGGCGTGACGATCTGGCGTGATACGTTGCGCGTGCCGGATGCCGGTGACGAGGCGGCCCGTTGGGTCAGTGCGTTCATCGGCAAGCCGACCCGTCTGGTGCAGGTGCCGCTGGATCGTGCGCGTACCACGCAGTCAGGTTTTGGCAAGGATGATGATCAGGTCGCTTTCGCTGACGGGTTTCCGCTGCTGTTGATTGGTGAAGCGTCGCTGCAGGACCTTTCGCACAAGGTCGGGCGGCCGCTGGAGATGCTGCGTTTTCGCCCGAATCTGGTGATCGAAGGCAGCGAGGCGTATGCCGAGGACAGCTGGAAGCGGATTCGCATTGGCGACGTCGAGTTTCGCGTGGTCAAGCCTTGCTCGCGCTGCATCCTCACCACCATCGACCCGCAAACCGGCGAGCGCAGTGCCGATCGTGAACCCTTGGCTACCTTGCAGAAATACCGCGCCGAAGCCGATGGCGCGATGTTCGGCCAGAACCTGGTCAATGACAGCAATGGTCGGCTTGAAGTCGGAATGCCGGTGGAAATCCTCGAGTAAGCCTCGCTGAAACGAAAAATGCCCGTGTCCTTGGACACGGGCATTTTTTATTGGGTGCAGCCGAGGGTTTTAGCCGCGGTATTCGCACAGGTAAGCGGTGTCGACGGCGACTTTCAGCTGGAACTTGCTGTTGGCCGGGACGTTGAACTGGCTGCCGGCGGCGAAGGTTTCCCAATCGCTGCTGTCGGGCAGTTTGACGGTCAGTGCGCCGGAGACCACGTGCATGATTTCACGCTGGCTGGTGCCGAATTCGTATTCGCCCGGGGCCATGACGCCGATGGTCGCCGGACCTTCAGCGGTGCCAAAGGCGATCGACTTGACGGTGCCGTCGAAGTACTCGTTGACTTTAAACATGGGCGATTCCTCGAAAAGGGCTAAAAAATGGAGGCGGCCAGTATGCACAAGGCTTTCGGCGCCGTCACCTGCCCGGCGCCTGTCCGGCGAGTTCTCGAATTGACCCTAGAGTGGCAAAACCAGCGGCAACAATCGCGCGGTGTTGCGCGCATCTTCCAGCGCCCGGTGTTGCTGACCGTTGAACTGCATGCCGGCCAATTGCAGCGCGCCGTTGAGGCCCAATGGCCGCTCCAGGCGCCGGGCCTTGGCAAAACGTTGTTTGAGGTTCATGTGCGGCACTTTGCTCAAGCCGCTGTCGATATTCAGACGCTGCCATTCCTGAAGCAATTGCTTGCGATCGTAGTCGCCCCAACTGGCCCAGCCTTCAAGCCGTGGCTGATGTTGTGCGAGCCAGCGCTCGAACGCCGGCCAGACCTCGGTCAACGGCTGCGCCGAGTCGATATTGGCCTGGGTGATGTGCGTCAGCTCACGACAGAACGGCGTCAGCAACGGCCGCCGTGTCGGTTTGACGAAGCGCTGGAAGTGATCCTGCTCGCGCCCGGCACGATCGACCAGCGTGGCGCCGATCTCGATAATTTCCATCTCGGTGACCGGCCAGCCACCCTCATCGGTGGTGGCTTCCAGATCTATGACCAGCCAGTGGGGCATCGCAGGGTTCCTGATTTGTACGTTCTGATTATTCAGAGCGTAGCCAAACCCTGCGTTTGCGCTTGGCTGACTACTCCACCTGCAACAGAACCTGACGATTTTTTACCTGATCGCCGACCTTGACCTGCACCCGCTTGAGCACGCCGTCGATGCCGGCCTTGAGCGGGTGCTCCATTTTCATTGCCTCCAGTACCACCAGCAGCTGACCCTTGCTGACCGGGCTGCCTTCGCTGACCAGTACGTCGACGATGGCGCCGTCCATGGGCGCTTTCAAGGTGCCGGAACTGACGCTGGTCTGACTGTCGATCACCGCGTGAGTTCGATCCTCCACCTGCAGGCTGCCGGGATGGGTGAACAGCCAGAGTTGTTCGCCATCGAGGTGATAAGGGTGAGTTTGACGCAAGCCGTCGACTTCCAGCGTCACCGACTGCGCATCGCGGTCGACTAGTTTCAGTTCGAGCGTGCGTTCGGCGACCTGCACCTTGAATACGCCGTGCGCTTGCGCGAGCAGTTGCAGCGTCCAGTTCTGCTCGTCGCGGCCGAGACGGTAGTGCAGCGCCACGTTGGCATTGTTGCGCCAACCGGACAGTGGCGCGCGGTGGCTGAGGGCACTGGTTTGATAAAACAGCACGGCGGCAATGGCCAGATCTTCAGCACTTGGCGAGTAAATGTGCAGGCTCGGGTGGTCGCTGAAATGCTGCGTGATGAACGCTGTGCTGAAGTCACCGCTGATGAACTGCGGATGCTGCAGCAGGCCGGCGAGCAAACGCTGATTGCTTTGCACACCCAGCAACACTGTGTCCTGCACTGCGCGCAGGAGTTTGCGCCGGGCCTCTTCGCGGGTGGCGCCGTGGGCGATCAGTTTGCCCAGCATCGGGTCGTAGAACGGGCTGACAGATTGCCCTGCAAGCAGACCATGATCGATGCGTGCGCCGCGCTGCAACGCCGGTTCCCACGCTTGTACGCGACCGGTTTGCGGCAGGAAATCCAGCGCGGGGTCTTCGGCGTAGAGTCGCACCTCCATGGCATGGCCACTGAGTTGCACTTGGTCCTGAGTCAGCGGCAACGGTTGCCCCTCGGCGACCAGTAATTGCCACGCCACCAGATCCAGTCCGGTGATCAGCTCGGTCACTGGGTGCTCGACCTGCAAGCGGGTATTCATCTCCAAAAAGTAAAACTGCCCGCGTGCATCGAGCAAGAATTCCACCGTGCCGGCACCGACATAATTCACCGCACGCCCGGCCTTGAGCGCCGCCTCACCCATTGCCTGGCGCAACTCGGCGGTCATCACCGGGCAGGGCGCTTCTTCGATGACTTTCTGATGGCGGCGCTGCACCGAGCAATCGCGCTCGCCGAGGTAGATCAGGTTGCCGTGTTGATCGCCAAACAACTGCACTTCGACATGCCGTGGTTCGATCAGCGCCTGTTCGAGGATCAATTCGTCGCTGCCGAAACCGTTCAACGCTTCGGAACGTGCGGTGCGCAACTGCGCCGGCAAATCCGCGGCATCGTGCACCAGGCGCATGCCGCGACCGCCGCCACCGGCGCTGGCCTTGATCATCAAGGGGTAGCCGATGCGTTCGGCTTCGCGCAGCAGGGTCGCGTCGTCCTGCTCGGCGCCCTGGTAGCCAGCGATGCACGGTACACCGGCGTTGAGCATGGCGATTTTCGAGCGGCGTTTGCTGCCCATCAATTCGATGGCTGCGACGCTCGGGCCGATGAACGTCAGGCCAGCCTGTTCGCAGGCGCGGGCGAACTCGGCGTTTTCCGAGAGGAAGCCATAGCCAGGATGGATGGCGTCGGCACCGCTGCGGCGCGCGGCGTCGATGATCGCCGGGATGTTCAGGTAGGACTGCTGCACGGGGGCGGGGCCGATGTGCACGGCTTGATCGGCGATTTGCACGTGCAGCGCGTTGGCGTCGGCGTCGCTGAAGACGGCGACGGTGCGGTAGCCCAAAGCCTGGGCGGTGCGCTGGATGCGGCAGGCGATTTCACCGCGGTTGGCGATCAGGATTTTCTGAATGGCAGGCATGGGCTGTTTCCTCGGAAGTTGCGTTGCATGTGCTGGCCTCATCGCTGGCAAGCCAGCTCCCACAGGTTTTGTTAACGACGCAAATTCCCTGTGGGAGCTGGCTTGCCAGCGATGCTTTTTAGGTAGCCCACCGCGGTTTACGCTTCTGCACAAAAGCCATGGTGCCCTCGATCCCTTCTTCGCCCGTCACCGCCCCGGCAAACCACTGCGCCGCTTCATCAAGCAAAGCTCCCGATGGCTGCCCCGCACTCGCCAACAACAATTTCTTGGTCAGCGCATTCGCCTCCGGCGCACAACACAGCACATGTTGCAGTACCTCATCCAGACGCTCGGCGAGGGCTTGCGGGTCCTGTTCGACAAAATGCACCAACCCCAGACGCCGAGCCTGATGCCCATCAAAACGTGCGGCGGTCAGCGCCAGTCGCCGCGCCTCGGTCAGGCCAATGCGCTGCACCACAAACGGTGCGATCTGCGCCGGCAGCAGACCGAGGCTGGTTTCCGGCAAACCGAATTGCGCCTGATGATCGGCAATCGCAATGTCGCTGACACACGCCAGCCCAAAACCGCCGCCGAGCACTGCGCCTTGCAGCACCGTGATCAGCACTTGCGGCGCGTGCTGTGCTGCTTCCAGCAAAGCCCCGAACGCACGATTCAACTCTCGGTAAGCATCAGCGCCCTGAGCACGGGCACTGGCCATGTCCTTGAGGTCGCCGCCAGCACAGAAATGCCCGCCGGCGCCGCTGAGCACCAGAGCGCGAACACTGCGGTCATCGCGTACCGACGAGAGCACCGCGCGCAACTCGCTGACCATTTGCAGGCTCATCGCATTGCGGCTGTCCGGGCGATTGAGGTTGATGTGCAGCACGCCGCCATGCAGTTCCAGCAACAGCGTCTGGCATTCCGGCAGGCTGCTCATTTCTTTTTCCCCGGCAGGATGCCCATCAGTTTGCAGATGATCCCCAGCATGATTTCGTCGGCGCCGCCGCCAATCGAAACCAGCCGCACATCGCGATAAGCGCGGGCCACCGGGTTGTCCCACATGAAACCCATGCCGCCCCAATATTGCAGGCAGCTGTCGCTGACTTCGCGACCGAGGCGCCCGGCCTTGAGCTTGGCCATCGACGCCAGGCGCGTGACGTCCTGGCCTTTGATGTACTGCTCGGTGGCCTGATAGACCAGCGCGCGCAGGCATTCGATTTCGGTCTGCAATTCGGCGAGACGGAAGTGGATCACCTGATTGTCGATCAGCGCATTGCCGAAGGTTTTGCGCTCCTTGCAGTACTCGATGGTGCTGTCGACGCAGTACTCAAGGCCCTTGATCATGTTCGCCGCGCCGAACAGGCGTTCTTCCTGAAACTGCAGCATCTGCATCATGAACCCGGCGCCTTCGTGGCCGATGCGATTGCGCTGCGGCACGCGCACGTCGTCGAAAAACACCTGGGCAGTTTCCGAGCTGCGCATGCCGAGCTTGTCGAGGTGCGAACTGAGGCTGATGCCCGGCGTGTTCATCGGCACCATGATCAGCGACTTGTTGATGTGCGGTTTATCGTCCGAAGTGTTGGCCAGCAGGCAAATGAAATCAGCACTCGGCGAGTTGGTGATCCACATCTTGCTGCCGTTGATCACGTAGTCGTCGCCGTCCTTGCGCGCGGTGGTTTTCAGCCCGGCGACGTCGGAACCGGCGCCGACTTCAGAGACACCGATGCAGCCGACCTGCTCGCCGGTGATCGCCGGGCGCAGGAACTCTTCGCGCAATTCATCGGAGCCGAAACGGGCGAGGGCCGGCGTACACATGTCGGTCTGCACGCCGATCGACATCGGAATGCCGCCGCAATGAATGGTGCCGAACTCTTCGGCGGCGACAATCGAATAACTGTAATCGAGGCCCATGCCGCCGAATTTTTCCGGTTTGGAAATGCCCAGCAAACCGAGGTCGCCGGCCTTGCGGAAAATCTCGTGGATGGGAAAGCGTCCGGCCTTTTCCCATTCATCGACGTGCGGATTGATCTCGTGCTCGACGAACTGGCGGACGGTACGGCGCAGGGCTTCGTGTTCCGGGGTGAAGATCATTTTTTATTGTTCTCCGTAAGATCCGTGGCGGTCAGAACCGGCTGACGCCGAAGCTGTTGGGTTGCAGCGTGCGAATGTCGGCTTCGTGGCAGATGTCCAGCAAATAGCCGAGCAGGGTGCGCGTATCGCGTGGATCGATCAGCCCGTCGTCCCACAGATTGGCGCTGCCGTAGAGCGCGGTGGACTGGCTGTCGAGTTTCTGCGCGGTGACCTGTTCGAGCATGTCGAGCATCTTCGGGTCCGGCGTCAGGCCGTCCTTAAGTTGTTTGGCTTCGGTGACGATGCGCAAGACTTTGCCGGCCTGCGCGCCGCCCATCACCGCCGTGCGGCTGTTGGGCCAGGCGAAGATGAAGCGTGGGTCGAGACCGCGGCCGCACATCGCATAGTTGCCCGCGCCATAAGAGCCGCCGACGACGATGGTCAGTTTAGGCACCCGCGCATTGGCCACCGCTTGAATCAGTTTCGAGCCGTGTTTGATCACGCCTTGCTGTTCCGATTCGGTGCCGACCATGAAGCCCGTGGTGTTGTGGAAAAACAGCAACGGCGTCTGGCTCTGATCGCACAACTGAATGAACTGCGCCGCTTTGCTCGCACCGTTCGGCGTGATCGGGCCGTTGTTGCCGATGAAACCGCAGGCGCGACCCTGAATCTTCAATTGCCCGCAAAGGGTTTGCTGATCGAACTCACCCTTGAATTCGAGAAAGCAGGATTCGTCGGCGATACGCGCGATGATTTCGCGCACGTCGTAAGGTTTTTTCGGATCGTCGGGAATCAGCCCGAGCAGTTCTTCGATCGGGTAGAGCGGCTCTTTGTATTGCGGCTCCGGCAGCCATGGCAGTTGTTCATTCCATGGCAGCATGCGCAGAATTTCGCGCACCTGACGCACGCCGTCGGCATCGTTTTCCGCGAGGTATTCCGCCGTGCCGGCGACCTGCGCGTGCATCTCGGCGCCGCCGAGTTCTTCATCGGTGGCGACTTCGCCTGTGGCGGCTTTGAGCAACGGCGGGCCGGCCAGAAACAGCTTGGCCTTGCCGCGCACCACCACCACGTAATCCGACAGCCCCGGCTGATAAGCGCCGCCCGCCGTGGCTGAGCCGTGTACCACGGTGATCTGCGGCAAACCCATCGCCGACATTCGTGCCTGGTTGGCAAAACTGCGCGCACCTTCGACGAAAATATCCGCCGCGTAATTAAGGTTGGCGCCACCGCTTTCAGCGAGGGTGATCACTGGCAGTTTGTTTTCCTGAGCGATTTGCTGCAGGCGCAGGGATTTTTTCAAGCCGCTGGGCGAGATGGTGCCGCCCTTGATCGCGCTGTTGTTGGCCACGACCATTGCGCGGATGCCACAAACGTAACCGATGCCGGCGATCAGCCCGCCGCCGGCCGAGCTGCCGTCCTTGTCGTCGTGCAACTTGTAGCCGGCGAGGCTGGCCAGTTCGAGGAATGGTGCACCGGGATCTAGCAGCAGGTTCAGGCGTTCACGCGGCAGCAATTGCCCGCGCTTGTCGAATTTGGCTTTGGCTTCGGCAGCCTTGTTCAGCAGGTTCTGTTCGAGTTGCTGGACGTGTTCGATGGCTACGAGCATTGCCGCACGATTGCGCGCAAAAGCCTCACTGTGCGGATCGAGTTGGGACTGGATCTGCGGCATGGCTTACTCCTTGTCCTTGAGCACGTCGGGTAAGTACGCGCGGTGAAAGCCGTTGAACGACTTACTGTGAGTGGCTTTGTGCAACGGCCAAGCACGGCTACCCAGACTCGCCGCGCCGTCGATTTTCAAGGTACTGCCACTGATGAACGCCGCCGCCGGGCTGAGCAGAAACACGATCGCCGCGCTGACTTCCGACTCGGTGCCGATGCGTTTGAGCGGCACATGCTCGCGCAGGGTCGGGATCACCGCTTTGAACGCGCCTTCGTAAGTGTCCATGCCGCTGGAGGCGATCCAGCCCGGCGCCACGGCGTTGACCCGCACCCCGGCATAACCCCATTCGAACGCGGCGGTCTTGGTGAAGTTGTCCATGCCCGAACGCGCCGCGCCCGAGTGGCCCATGCCGGGCATGCCGCCCCACATGTCGGCGAGCATGTTGACGATGTTGCCGCCGTGTTTGCTCATCGACTGGTTGAACACTTCCCGTGCCATCAGGAAACCGCCGACCAGATTGGTACGCAGCACGGTTTCGAAACCCTTCTGATTGATCGAGGCCAGCGGCGACGGGTATTGGCCGCCAGCATTGTTGACCAGGCCGTGAATCGGCCCGTGCTCGGCGATCAGATCCTTGACCAGTTGCTTCACCGCTTCTTCATCGCGAATATCGCAGGCCTGCCAGTGTGCGCGGCCGCCGTCCTCGGCGATTTCGGCGGCGACTTTTTCGAGTTTTTCCGGTTTGCGCCCGACCAGCAGCACGTTGGCACCGAGCGCTGCCAGTTCATGCGCGGTGCAACGGCCAATGCCGCTGCCGCCACCGGTGACAATGATGGTCTGGCCGCTGAACAGATCGGCGTGGAAAATCGACGCGTAAGCCATGCAAACCATCCTCTAGTCGAGCTGTTCGGCGATGCTCTGCGGCACCGGGATCTGGATTTCCAATAATTGCTGGGCGAAGGCTTTGCCTTGCGGGTCGATGCGCAGACTGGCCACGCCACCACCGCCGAGGGCGTTTTCCAATAAAAAGTTGAGGCTGTGGGTGCCGGGCAGATACCAGCGTTCGACGCGGCCGTGGATCGGGTCGAGCACGTGGCTCATCCAGTCGACGATCACTGCCGGAGTCAGCGCTTCGGCGATCCACGACAGGTATTCAGGTTTGCGCGGCAGCACGCCGATGTTGCTGTGATTGCCCTTGTCGCCAGAACGCGCCACGGCGAGTTTTATCAACGGCACACTGGCATCGGCGCGACCCTGAGGTTTCGGCGGTTGTTGGGCAATCGGCAAATCTTCGCTGTCGAGTGCGGCCAATGAGGGCAGGGCGCAAGGATGGCATTCACCGGCAAGATCGATCTGCAGGGTGCAGGCGTTTTTATCGATCAGGAATGAGAACAAACGGATCAGCGGATACACGGTTGGCCGTCCGCCAACGATGCCGGTCAGCCCCGGTGCCATGCCGGTCGCAGCCTGAGCGATTTCCCGGGAGAACAGCACCAGTGCCTGCTTGCTCGGATGCCGTACGGCGAGTTTGATCACCACTTCGCGGCTGTCGCGGCGTTGCCCGTGCGGGCCGTAAGTGGCTTCGCTGCCGAGCAGTTCGATATCGGTTTCGCTGTAGGGCGCCCAGCCACGTTGGCTGAACATTTCGGCGGTCTTGTCGATGATCGCCTGACTGACGCGTTGCGCTTTTTCAACGGCGTCGATACCGGCGATCAGGCAACTGGCGGTGCAGCGAAAACCGTCCGGGTAGGTGGCGCTGACCTTGTATTTATCCGTCGGTGGCAGGCCTTTGGCGCCGTGAACATGCACGGCGTTTTTACCTTGTTGCTGAAGTTTGACCTCGGTGAAGTCGCAGACGACGTCGGGCAGCAGGTATGCCTGTGGATCGCCGATTTCATAAAGCATTTGCTCGCCGACCGTCAGCGGCGTGACCAGCCCGCCAGAGCCCTCGGCTTTGCTGACGATAAATTGGCCGTCGGCGCTGACTTCAACGATGGGGAACCCGATGTGCTCGTAATCCGGCACGTCGCGCCAATCGGTGAAATTGCCGCCGGTGCATTGCGCGCCGCATTCGATGATGTGCCCGGCCAGTGCGGCCTGGGCGAGTTTGTCGTAGTCGTGCCACGACCAGCCGAATTCGTGCACCAGAGCGGCGCTGACCACGGCGCTGTCGACCACCCGTCCGGTGATGACGATGTCGGCGCCCAGGCGCAGGGCTTCGACGATGCCCGGGGCGCCGAGGTAGGCGTTGGTCGACACGCACATCGGCGGCAGCGGGGCGCCGCTGAACATCTCAGTGATGCCAGTGAGTTGTTTGAACTGTGGTTGCAGGTCATCGCCGAGCAGCACGGCGATTTTCAGCTTGATGCCGGCCTTGTCGCAGGCCACTTGCAGGGCGGCGGCACAGGCTTGCGGGTTGACTCCGCCAGCGTTGCTGATGACGCGGATGTTCTGCTCGGCCAATTGCGGCAGCAGCGGCGTCAACACTTCGATGAAGTCGCCGGCGAAGCCTGCCTGCGGATCTTTCATGCGCGCGCCGGCCATGATCGACATGGTGATTTCGGCGAGGTAATCGAACACCAGATAGTCCAGATCGCCGCCGTCCACTAACTGCGCGGCGGCGGTCGAGGTGTCTCCCCAGAATGCACTGGCGCATCCGATGCGAACGGTAGTGGGCATTTTTATCTCCGACTCAGCAACCTGCGACAGAAGTGTCTGGAGGCTACCAAGCAAGCGCTTGGTTTGTAAACAGCTGAAACTATCTTCTGCCCAAGCGCTTGCTTGGTCGCGGCTGGCGGCTTAAATTGCGCGCAACCCTGCGGTTTCAGGGGGCAACAGACAGATCGACTGTAGGAGAGAACGGGTGGACGAGCAAAAAGCCCTGAAGGTCATGCGCCAATTGGTTGACCAAGGCCAGTTGACCGACCCGGACAGCGCCCGCGGCAAACTGCTGCAAGTGGCGGCTCACCTGTTCCGCAACAAAGGCTACGAGCGCACCACGGTGCGTGATCTGGCCGGTGCGGTCGGCATCCAGTCGGGGAGTATTTTTCATCACTTCAAAAGTAAGGATGAAATTCTCCGCGCGGTGATGGAAGAAACCATTCGCTACAACACCGCTTTGATGCGTGCAGCGCTTGCCGACGCCAGCAATGTGCGCGAGCGCGTACTGGCGCTGATCCGCTGCGAATTGCAGTCGATCATGGGCGGCAGCGGCGAAGCCATGGCGGTGCTGGTCTATGAATGGCGTTCGTTGTCCGAAGACGGCCAGGCGCAAGTGCTGGCGCTGCGCGACGTCTACGAAGAACTCTGGCTGCAGGTGCTGGGTGAGGCCAAAGAAGCCGGGTTTATCCGTGGCGACGTATTTATTACCCGACGTTTCCTCACGGGCGCACTGTCCTGGACCACCACCTGGTTCCGTGCCGGCGGCAGTCTGAGCCTTGATCAGTTGGCGGACGAGGCGTTGATTCTGGTCCTTGAGGAACGTTAAGGCACTTTCTATCGCGTCGGGAAACTGGCTAACTGGGCGAAACCGCCTAGCTTGAATGCATTGATCGGTATTTTTTCGGGGAGTGGGGTGTTTTGAAGTCTTCGCCAATTCGGACGGCCGCGGGGTTGATGCTCGCAGCGCTGGCTGCAATATGGGTATTGCCCGCTCAGGCAGCGCAACTGGTTCGGGTCGGCGCGGCGCATTTTCCGCCCTACACCATTCGCCCGGAAAACGGCGCCGACACCGGCCTGCTGCCGCAATTGGTCGAGGCCTTGAACCGTCTGCAAAGCGATTACCAGTTTGTGTTGGTACCGACCTCGATTCCTCGGCGTTTCGGTGATTTCAAGCAGGGCCGGATCGACATGGCGATCTTCGAAAACCCGGAGTGGGGCTGGAAGGAGATACCCCACACGGACGTCGACATGGGCCTTGAAGACGCGGAGATTTTCGTTGCGCAACGCGAAGACGGCCGCCAGCAGAACTATTTTGCCGACCTCACCGGCAAGCGACTGGCGCTGTTCAGCGGGTATCACTACGAATTCGCCAATTTCAACGCCGACCCGAAATTTCTTGCGCAGAATTTCAACGCCACGCTGACCTATTCCCATGACAGCAATCTGTTGATGGTGCTGCGCGGACGCGCCGACATTGCCCTGGTGACCCGTTCTTACCTGAGTGATTACCTGCTGCGCAACGAAAAGGTGCGTGATGAATTGCTGGTTTCCCAGCGCATCGATCAGGTCTACCACCACTACGCGATCCTGCGTTCGACCGCGCCGATCACGGGCGAAGCGTTTGGCAAGTTGCTGCAAGGCCTGCGCGACAACGGCGAGATGCTGAAAATCTTCGATCCGTACAAGATTGCCGTGGTCCCGGTGCCGCGCCACTGAGGGACTGATTTGGGCTTCAGGCCTAAATTTCCCTGCCCGGCTCACGTCCCATCGTTGAACTGTCGACGATTATCGTGAGCCCGACCCATGTCCAATCTGAATGACCTGACTGCCCTGGCCTTGCCCTCAGGCAGTCATCTGATCGCTGATGCAACCGAAAGCCGCCTGAGCCTGAGCCTCGACGGGCAGCCGCTGATTCGCTTGCGCCTGGATCGTCAGGCCAAAGGGCCAATCCAGCTCGATGAGCGTTTTGCCTTGCCACCAGGGCAAGCCCTGTGGGCGGCCTGTTATTGGCTGTTTGCCCGTGATCCCGAATGCCAGCAATTGACCTGGCAGCTGGATCAGCCGCCGACCGAAGCGTTGCTCAGCGGTTTGCTGGTAAGCACTGAGGTCGCTGGCGAATATCGTTGTGAGCGCACGCTGTTCTGGCAATTGCCGCAACCGTGGCTCGGCACTTCGCTGACCGGCAACTACCCGCAGCAAATGGTCATCAGCGATGGCAAGCGCCATCCACTGCGACCGGTGAAACCGCGCGGTGAAGTCTATCGGCGTTTCGATGCGCGACTGGGCGCGTGGATTTCCCTGCGCACTGTCGAAATCGAAGAGGATCTGCCGCGTTTCAACCGCTGGCAAAACAGCCCGCGCGTCGCCAGTTTCTGGCAGGAAGAGGGCAGCATCGAGAAGCACCGCGAATACCTGAGCAAACTCGACGCCGACCCGCACACGTTGACCTTGATCGGCTGCTTCGATGATCAGCCGTTTGCCTATTTCGAAGCCTATTGGGCCAAGGAAGATCGCATCGCGCCGTTTTACGACGCCGACAATTACGATCGTGGCATTCACATGCTGGTCGGTGAAGAAGATCATCGCGGCCCGCACAAAGTCGCGAGCTGGTTGTCGGCGCTGGTGCATTACCTGTTTCTGGATGATCCGCGCACGCAACGCGTGGTCGCCGAGCCACGGGCCGATAACGCGAAGATGATTGGCCACATGCAGAACCAGTGCTTCCACTGCGAGAAGGAATTCGACTTCCCGCACAAGCGCGCGGCGTTGATGATTCTGGGGCGTGAGCGGTTTTTTGATCGGTGCAAGTTGGCTTGAAGTGACCTGAAAGCAAAAGATCGCAGCCTGCGACCGGGTCCTCATGTAGGAGCTGCCGCAGGCTGCGATTTTTTTTATCTGACGACGCGGTCTCAGCGGCGACCGGCAATCACCGCATCCCGACGACTGCCCGAGACCTTGCGGCAGTGCACCAGCGCATCACGAATCATGAAGTTGACCAGGGTCGGCGAGACCCCCAGTTCCTTGGCAATGTCTTTCTGCGGCACACCGTGCAGGCGATACATCTCAAACGCATATCGGGTCCGGCTCGGCAGCTCGGTCAGCGCGTCGGCGATGTGTTCCAGGGTGGAGAAATTGATGTGCGAGGTTTCCGGCGAAGCACCCTGAATGACCACGTTCAGCCCTTCCTCTTCAGGGCCGGAGTATTTCTGTTCCAGCGCCTGTTTGCGGTAGTGATCGATGGCGAGGTTGCGCACGATCTGGAACAGATAACTCAGTTGAGCCTTGATCGACGATGTGATCGGCGGCGCCGACTGCAGTCGGAAAAACGCATCCTGCACCACATCTTCGGCACGTGACCGGCAGCCGGTAATGCGCGCTGCAATTTTGACCAGAATCAGTCGATTGTCGACGAATGCCTGAAGTAGCGGTGAATCGCACCTGCTTGTGGATACTTGTTCCGTCATGGAAATCACCTTGCTGCCAAATAGGTTAGTGGGACGCCTTGGGGGGACGGGGCCGTCCTACACATCGAGCGACAAATTATGTTGAATGATAATGATTGTCAAATGAGAAAAAGAACTAATGATCCAAATCGGTGCGTTGTGAGAACTGCGACACGCCGCCGCATCCCGGCCCCATTGGCGATCCAGCCTGCCGACTAATTATTTCAAGACGTCATCCGTTCTCATTGGTGAATGGTTCCGGGTACCGAGCCCGGCCAGACAGCATTCCCAAGCCTTGCGCGGTCGGCACAGACCGCGCCCTGCATGCCCAAGAGGGGCGTGACACAGCAACCCGATTCCACTCGCAAGCCGAATTCAGGCAGGAAACCTCATGACCGACGCGTTCGAAATCCCCAGCACTCTGGTCCAAGCCCTCCAGCGCCGTGCGGCCCTGACACCGGACCAATTGGCCCTGCGTTTTCTCGCCGAAAACGCAGAGCAGGCTGTGGTACTCAGCTATCGCGAACTGGATCAACGCGCGCGCACCATTGCCGCCGCGTTGCAGGCCGAAGCCGAATTCGGCGATCGTGCAGTCTTGTTGTTTCCCAGCGGCCCGGATTACGTCGCGGCCTTCTTTGGTTGCCTGTACGCAGGCGTGATCGCGGTGCCGGCCTATCCGCCGGAATCCGCCCGTCGTCACCATCAGGAGCGTCTGCTGTCGATCATTGCCGACGCCGAACCGCGCCTGCTGCTGACCAGCGCTGACCTGCGCGACGCCTTGCAGCAGATCGAAGGCGCGCCGCCGCTGCTGTGCGTCGATACCCTCGACAATGCGCTTGCCGAAAACTGGCTCGAGCCGAACCTGCCGCAGGATCACATCGCCTTCCTGCAATACACCTCCGGCTCTACCGCTTTGCCCAAAGGCGTGCAGGTCAGCCACGGCAACCTGGTCGCCAACGAACTGCTGATCCGTCACGGCTTCGGCATCGACGTGAACCCCGACGATGTCATCGTCAGCTGGCTGCCGCTGTACCACGACATGGGGCTGATTGGCGGTCTGCTGCAGCCGATTTTCAGCGGCGTGCCGTGCGTCCTGATGTCGCCGGCGTACTTTCTCGGTCGGCCCTTGCGCTGGCTCGAAGCGATCAGCCAATACGGCGGCACCATCAGCGGCGGGCCGGACTTCGCCTACCGTTTGTGCAGCGAACGCGTCAGCGAGTCGGCGCTTGAACGCCTCGATCTGAGCCGCTGGCGCGTGGCCTATTCCGGCTCCGAGCCGATCCGCCTCGACACCCTTGAGCGCTTCGCCGAGAAGTTAGCCGCGAGCGGGTTCAGCGACGACAGTTTCATGGCCTCGTACGGTCTGGCCGAGGCCACGCTGTTCGTCGCCGGCACCCCGCGCGGCACCGGTATCCCAGCACTGCGCGTGGACGATCAGGCGCTGGCGCAAAACCGCGCCGAGCCGGGCGAAGGTAGCCCGATCATGAGCTGCGGCATCAGCCAGCCCAAGCACGCGGTGTTGATCGTCGAGCCGAACACGCTCGTAGAACTGGTCGACAACGCCGTCGGTGAAGTCTGGGCGGCCGGGCCGAGCATTGCCCTCGGCTACTGGCGCAACCCCGAGGCCAGCGCCAAGACCTTCGTTCAGCACGCCGGCCGCACTTGGCTGCGCACCGGTGACTTGGGCTTTATGCGCGACGGTGAGCTGTTCATCACCGGTCGCCTGAAAGACATGCTCATCGTGCGCGGCCACAATCTCTATCCGCAGGACATCGAGAAGACCGTCGAGAACGAAGTGGAGGCGGTGCGCAAGGGCCGCGTCGCGGCATTCGCCGTCAACCAGAATGGCGAAGAGGGCATCGGCATCGCCGCGGAAATCAGCCGCAGCGTGCAGAAAATCCTGCCGCCGGAAGCGTTGATCAAAGCGATCCGCCAAGCCGTGGCCGAGGCGTACCAGGAAGCACCGAGCGTGGTGGTGCTGCTCAATCCGGGCGCGCTGCCAAAAACCTCCAGCGGTAAATTGCAGCGTTCAGCGTGCCGCAATCGCCTGGCTGATGGCAGTCTCGACAGCTACGCGGTGTTCCCGTCGACCACAGCCGCAACCGCAGAGTCGGCCACCAACGCGTCCGAACTCGAAGCGCTGATCGGCAGCATCTGGGCCGAGCAACTCAACGTCAAACAGGTCAATGCCGACGATCACTTCTTCCTGCTCGGCGGCAACTCGATCGCCGCCACGCAAGTCATCGCCCGGGTCCGTGAAGAACTTGGCCTTGAGCTGAACCTGCGCCTGCTCTTCGAAGCGCCAACGCTGTCGGCATTCGCCGCTGCGGTGGCGCAACAGCAACAGGATGGCGGCAGCGCCCAAGGTGCAATCACCGCGTTGTCGCGCAGCGAACCGATGCCGCAATCGCTGGCGCAAAACCGTCTGTGGATCACCTGGCAACTCGACCCGCAGAGCAGCGCCTACAACATTCCCGGTGCCCTGCGCCTGCGTGGTGAACTGGACGAAGACGCCTTGCGCACCAGTTTCCAGCAACTGATCGAGCGCCACGAATCGCTGCGCACACGCTTTTTCGAACGCGACGGCGTGGCCCTGCAACACGTCGATGCCGCCGCCGAATTCAACCTGCAACTGATCGACATCAGCGACCTGCCGGCGCATCAGCGCGAAGCCCGCGCCGTGCAGATTCGCGAAGACGAAGCGCGTACCCAGTTCGACCTGGAAAAAGGCCCGCTGCTGTGGGTGACGCTGGTGCGTCTCGACGACGAAGATCACCAATTGCTGGTGACGATGCACCACATCATCGCCGACGGCTGGTCGCTGAATGTCTTGATCGACGAGTTCTCACGGCTGTACGCGGCGGCATCGCAAGGCGCGACCGCCAACCTCGCGCCGTTGCCTACGCAGTACGCCGACTACGGCAGCTGGCAGCGCCAATGGCTGGCGCAAGGCGAGGGCGAGCGGCAACTGGCCTACTGGAAAACCCAGTTGGGTGACGAGCATCCGACCCTGGAACTGGCCACTGACTCTCCGCGTTCGGCGCAGCATGTTCACAGCGCAGAGCGCCATACCGTGCGCTTGGGCGCCAGCCTCAGCGAGGCGATCCGCAACACCGCGCAAGCGCACCAGTCGACACCGTTCATGCTGCTGCTCTCGGCATTCCAGAGCCTGCTGCATCGCTACAGCGGTCAGCGCGATATCCGCATCGGCGTGCCGAATGCCAACCGTCCGCGCCTGGAAACCCAGGGCCTGATCGGCTTCTTCATCAACACCCAGGTGCTGCGCGCCGAGATCGATTCGCGCCTGTCGTTCGTCGAACTGCTGGCGCAGACCCGCCAGGCCGCGCTCGGTGCCCAGGCGAATCAGGATCTGCCGTTCGAGCAACTTCTCGAAGCCTTCCCGCAGGCCCGCGAACAAGGCCTGTTCCAAGTGATGTTCAACCATCAGCAACGCGACCTCAGCGCGCTGAAACGCCTGCCGGGTCTGCTCGCCGAAGAGCTGCCGTGGCACAGCCGCGAAGCCAAGTTCGACCTGCAACTGCACAGCGAAGAAGACCGTAACGGTCGCCTGACTTTGTCGTTCGACTACGCCAGCGAATTGTTCGATGCCACGACCATTGCGCGTCTGGCCGAACACTTCAGTAACCTGTTGCGCGAAGTTTGCGAACGCCCGGAGCAAGCCATCGGCGATCTGCAACTGCTGACCACCAACGAACACGACCAGCAAAAAAACTGGAGCGTCGCACCGTGCACCCCGGCGCAACAATGGCTGCCAGAGCTACTCAATGAACAGGCCCGCCAGACCCCGGAACGCACCGCACTGGTGTGGGACGGTGGCAGCCTCGACTTCGCGGAACTGCACACTCAGGCAAACCGCCTCGCACACTATTTGCGCGACAAAGGCGTCGGCCCCGACGTTTGCGTGGCCATCGCCGCCGAGCGTTCGCCACAACTGCTGATCGGCCTGCTGGCGATCATCAAGGCTGGCGGCGCCTATGTGCCGCTGGACCCGGATTACCCGGCTGATCGTCTGGCCTACATGCTCAGCGACAGCGGCGTCGAACTGCTGCTGACGCAAACAGAATTGCTCGACCGTTTGCCGGCCAGCGATGGCGTCAGCGTCATCGCCATGGACGCGCTGCACCTGGAGAACTGGCCGAGCCAGGCACCGGGCCTGCACCTGCACGGCGACAACCTCGCCTACGTGATTTACACCTCGGGTTCCACCGGCCAGCCGAAAGGCGTCGGCAACACCCACGCAGCACTGGCTGAACGTCTGCAATGGATGCAGAACACTTACGCGCTCGATGAAACCGATGTGCTGATGCAAAAGGCGCCGATCAGTTTCGACGTGTCGGTGTGGGAATGCTTCTGGCCGTTGATCACGGGTGCGCGTCTGCTGATTGCAGGTCCCGGTGAACACCGCGATCCGCATCGCATCGCGCAGCTTGTTCAAGAGCATGGGGTGACCACGCTGCACTTTGTGCCGCCACTGCTTTCGCTGTTCATCGACGAACCGCTGAGCGCCGAATGCACCAGCCTGCGCCGGGTATTCTCGGGCGGTGAAGCGCTGCCCGCCGAACTGCGCAACCGTGTGTTGGCGCAACTGCCAGCGGTGCAATTGCACAACCGTTACGGCCCGACCGAAACCGCAATCAACGTCACCCACTGGCATTGCACCACGGCCGATGGCGAACGCTCGCCGATCGGCCGGCCGCTGGGCAACGTGATGTGCCGCGTGCTCGACGCCGACCTCAATCCCGTGCCGGCCGGCGTACCGGGCGAGTTGTGCATCAGCGGCATCGGTCTGGCTCGCGGTTACCTCGGTCGTCCAGCGTTGACCGCTGAACGCTTTGTCGTCGATCCATTGGGCGAGCAGGGCGCGCGTTTGTACCGCACTGGCGACCGCGCGCGCTGGACCGCCGATGGCGTCATTGAATACCTTGGCCGTCTCGATCAGCAGGTCAAACTGCGTGGTTTCCGTGTCGAACCGGAAGAAATCGAAGCACGTCTGCTTGCCCAGGACGGCGTCGCCCAAGCCGTGGTGCTGGTGCGCGAAACCGCTGCCGGTGCGCAGCTGATCGGCTACTTCACCGCAACCGATGCCAGCGAAAATCATGACGAGCAGATCACCCGGCTGAAAACCGCACTGGCCGCCGAACTGCCGGAATACATGGTCCCGGCGCAACTGATGCGTCTCGACGCAATGCCGCTCAGCCCCAACGGCAAACTCGACCGCCGTGCCTTGCCCGAGCCGCAATGGCAAGTACGTGAACACGTTGAACCGGTGACTGAGCTGGAGCAGCAGATCGCCGCGATCTGGCGCGAAGTGCTGGGTCTGGCGCAAATCGGTCTGCGCGACGACTTCTTCGCCCTCGGCGGTCACTCGCTGCTGGCCACGCAAATCATTTCGCGTACCCGCCAGGCCTGTGACGTCGAGTTGCCGTTGCGCGCGTTGTTCGAGCACAGCGAACTCGGTGATTTCGCCGAACAGATCCGGTTGATCCAGGCCAGCGGCCGCACCAACAAACAGCCGCCGATCGACAAGGTCGACCGCAGCCAACCGGTGCCGCTGTCGTACTCGCAACAGCGCATGTGGTTCCTCTGGCAAATGGAGCCGGACAGCCCGGCGTACAACGTTGGCGGCATGGCGCGCCTGCGTGGCGTGTTGCATGTCGAGCGTTTCGAGTTGGCGTTGCAAGCGCTGATTTTGCGTCACGAAACTCTGCGCACCACGTTCCCGAGTGTCGACGGCGTTGCGCGTCAGCAGGTGCATGCCGAAACCGGCGTGCGCATGGGCTGGAAGGATTTCTCCAAATTCGCCGCCGACGTGCGCGAGCAAAAGGTTCAGCAGTTTGCCGACGAAGAGGCGCATCTGCCGTTCGACCTGGAAACCGGCCCGCTGCTGCGTGCCTGTCTGGTCAAAACTGCCGAGCACGAGCATTACTTTGTTCTGACCCTGCACCATATCGTTACCGAAGGCTGGGCGATGGACATCTTCGCCCGTGAACTCAGTGCGCTGTACGAAGCATTTGTCGATGATCGCGATTCGCCGCTTGAGCCGCTGCCGGTGCAGTACCTCGACTACAGCGTCTGGCAGCGCAACTGGCTGGAATCCGGCGAGCGTCAGCGTCAACTCGACTACTGGACCGCACAACTTGGCCGTGAACATCCGTTACTGGAATTACCCGGTGACCGCCCGCGTCCGCCAGTGCAGAGCCATCAGGGCGAGCTATTCCGTTTTGATCTGAGCGACGACCTCGCCGCGCGCGTTCGTGCATTCAATGCGCAAAACGGTCTGACCCTGTTCATGACCATGACCGCCGCGCTCGCCACGCTGCTCTACCGCTACAGCGGGCAGACCGATCTGCGCATCGGCGCGCCAGTGGCTAACCGTATTCGCCCGGAAAGCGAAGGGCTGATCGGGGCGTTCCTCAACACCCAAGTGCTGCGTTGCCAGCTTGACGGCATGATGTCGGTCGGCGAACTGTTCGAGCAGGTGCGCCACACAGTGATCGAAGGCCAGTCGCATCAGGATCTGCCGTTCGATCATCTGGTTGAAGCCTTGCAGCCGCCACGCAGCGCCGCGTACAACCCGCTGTTTCAGGTGATGTGCAACGTGCAGCGCTGGGAATTCCAGCAGAGCCGAATGCTCGCCGGCATGACCGTCGAATATCTGGCCAACGATGCGCGGGCGACCAAGTTCGACCTCAACCTGGAAGTCACCGACCTCGACCATCGCCTCGGTTGCTGCCTGACTTACAGCACCGATCTGTTCGACGAGCCGACCATCGCGCGCATGGCCAAGCATTGGCGCAACCTGCTTGAAGCGCTGATCGCCGATCCGCAACAACGTCTCAGCGAATTGCCGTTGCTCGATGCGCCGGAGCAACAGCAACTGCTCGACAGCCTCGGCATCGAGCCGGGCGAGCATCGTCTCGATCAGTGCATTCATCACCTGTTCGCCGAGCAGGCGCTGGCGCGCAAAGACGCACCGGCCCTGACCTTCGCCGGGCAGACCCTGAGCTACGCCGAACTCGACGCCCGCGCCAATCGCTTGGCCTGGGCCTTGCGTGAGCGTGGCGTCGGCCCGCAAGTGCGCGTAGGCCTGGCGCTGGAGCGTTCGCTGGAAATGGTCATCGGCCTGCTGGCGATTCTCAAGGCCGGCGGCGCCTATGTGCCGCTGGACCCGGAATACCCGCTCGACCGTCTGCACTACATGATCGACGACAGCCGCATCGGCCTGCTGCTCAGTGATCGGGCAATGTTCAAAGCCCTTGGCGATCTGCCGCCGAGCGTGGCGCGCTGGTGCCTGGAAGACGACAGCGCGGCACTCTTCGATTACCCGGCCACTGAGCTGCCGTTTATCAGCCTGCCGCAGCATCAGGCGTATTTGATTTACACCTCGGGTTCGACCGGTAAACCGAAAGGTGTGGTGGTCTCCCACGGCGAAATCGCCATGCACTGCCAAGCCGTGATCGAGCGATTCGGCATGCGCCCGGACGACTGCGAACTGCACTTCTACTCAATCAACTTCGACGCTGCCACCGAGCGTTTGTTGGTGCCGTTGCTCAGCGGTGCGCAGGTGGTGCTGCGTGCGCAAGGTCAGTGGGACGCGGAAGAAATCTGTGGCTTGATCCGCACGCACAAAATCAACGTACTCGGTTTCACCCCGAGCTACGGCAGCCAGCTGGCGCAATTCCTGTCGACGCAAAACGAAATCCTCCCGGTGCGGATGATCATCACTGGTGGCGAAGCGTTGACCGGTGAGCACCTGCAGCGCATTCGTGCAGCGTTCAAACCGTCGATGTTCTTCAACGCCTATGGTCCGACCGAAACCGTGGTCATGCCACTCGCCAGTCTGGCGCCGGAGGTGCTGGAAGAGGGCGCCGGCGGTGTGCCGATCGGCAGCGTGATCGGCGCGCGCGTGGCGTACATTCTCGACGCCGATCTGGCGCTGGTGCCGCAAGGCGCGACCGGTGAATTGTTCGTCGGCGGCGCCGGTCTGGCGCAGGCTTATCACGACCGTCCGGGCATCACCGCCGAACGGTTTGTCGCTGACCCGTTTGCCACTGATGGCGGGCGCATGTATCGCACTGGCGACCTGGTGCGCCAGCGTGCCGATGGTCTGGTGGAATACCTGGGCCGGATCGACCATCAGGTAAAAATTCGTGGTTTCCGTATCGAGCTGGGCGAAATCGAAACCCGTTTGCTCGATCACAATTCGATCCGCGAAGCCGTGGTGCTCGCCCTCGATGCGCCGAGCGGCAAACAACTGGTTGGCTATCTGGTCACCGAAGTTGCCGAGCAGAATGAAGCCAGACAGGCTGAACTGCGCGACGCCCTCAAGTCGCACCTCAAGGCGCAACTGCCGGATTACATGGTGCCGACGCACCTGATTCTGCTGGCGAGCATGCCGCTGACCGCCAACGGCAAACTCGATCGTCGTGCGTTGCCGGCGCCGGATCCTGAGTTGAATCGTCAGGACTACGTCGCGCCGAGCAACGAACTGGAGCAGACCCTGGCGCAGATCTGGTGCGAGGTGCTCAACGTCGAACAGGTCGGCCTTAACGACAACTTCTTCGAACTCGGCGGCGACTCGATTCTGTCGATTCAAGTGGTCAGTCGTGCACGGCAGCAAGGCATTCATTTCAGCCCGCGTGATCTGTTCCAGCATCAGACCGTGCAGACCCTTGCGGCGGTAGCCAGTCGCACTGAGCAGGTGACGGCCGAGCAAGGTCTGGTGGTTGGCGAATCGGCGCTGACGCCGATTCAGCACTGGTTCTTCGACACTGAAATCCCTGAACGTCAGCACTGGAACCAGGCGTTGTTGCTGGAGCCGACCGTACCACTGGAACCGCACCGTCTGGAACAGGCGCTGTTGGCGGTGATCGAGCAGCATGATGCTTTGCGTCTGCGCTTCAGCGCAGTCAACGACGCGTGGCAAGCGATGCACCAACCGGTCTCCGATGCGGCGGTGTTGTGGCAAGTGCGTGTTACCTCGATGGACAAGTGCGAAGCGCTGTTTGCCGATGCGCAACGCAGCCTCGATCTGCAAAATGGCCCGCTGGTTCGCGCCTTGCTGGTCGACGGCCCTGAAGGACAGCAACGCCTGTTTATCGCGATTCATCACTTGGTGGTCGACGGCGTCTCATGGCGTGTGTTGCTCGACGATGTGCAAACCGTTTACCGCCAACTCGACGCTGGGCAGTCGGTCAAACTGCCGGCGAAAACCAGTGCCTTCAAGGACTGGACGGCACGTTTGCAGGCTTATGCCGGCAGCGAATCCCTGCGCGAAGAACTCGACTGGTGGCAGACCCAACTGGCTGGCCCGAACGCCGACCTGCCTTGCGAAAATCCGCAGGGCGGACAGCAGAATCGCCACGCGCAAACCATCAGCGTGCGCCTCGATGCCGAACACACTAAACAGTTGCTGCAACAGGCGCCGGCCGCCTATCGCACGCAAGTCAACGATCTGCTGCTGACCGCGCTGGCCCGCGTGTTGTGCCGCTGGAGTGAGCAACCCTCGACGCTGATTCAGCTGGAAGGCCACGGCCGCGAAACCCTGTTCGACGAGATCGACCTGACCCGCACCGTCGGCTGGTTCACCAGCGCCTATCCATTACGCCTGACCCCGCACAACATCGAAGAAGCCGCCGGGCAGGGCGCTTCGATCAAGGCAATCAAAGAGCAATTGCGCGCCGTGCCGCACAAAGGCCTGGGTTATGGCGTGCTGCGTTATCTCGCCGATGACCTCAGCCAGCGCAGCATGGCCGCGCTGCCGCATGCGCCGGTCACCTTCAACTACCTCGGCCAGTTCGACCAGAGCTTCGGCAGCGATGCGCTGTTCCGTCCGCTGGATGAGCCGGTCGGTGCCGCCCACGATCCGCACGCGCCACTGCCGAACGAGCTGAGCATCGACAGTCAGGTTTACGGTGGTGAATTGCTCCTGCGCTGGACCTTCAGCGCCGAGCGTTACGAGACGCAAACCATCAACGATCTGGCCGATGCCTACCTCGGTGAGCTGCAAAGCCTGATCGCCCATTGCCTGCAAGACGAGGCCGGCGGCCTGACGCCGTCGGACTTCCCGCTGGCCAGGCTGACTCAGGCGCAACTTGATGCCTTGCCGGTGCCGGCCGCGCACATCGAAGACGTCTATCCGCTGACGCCAATGCAGGAAGGCATGTTGCTGCACACCTTGCTCGAACCGGGCACCGGTCTGTACTACATGCAGGATCGCTACCGCATCAACAGCGAACTCGATGCCGAGCGTTTCGCCCAAGCCTGGCAAGCGGTGATCGCCCGTCACGAAGCGCTGCGTGCGTCGTTCTGCTGGAACGTTGGCGAAGACATGCTGCAAGTGATTCACACACCAGGTCGTACGCCAATCGAATATCTGGACTGGAGCGACATCGCCGAAACCGAGCAGGAACCGCAGCTGCAAGCCTTGTTGAAAAACGAGCGCGAGGCCGGTTTCGATCTGCTCAATCAGGCGCCGTTTCACCTGCGCCTGATCAAGGTCGGCGCGGCGCGCTACTGGTTCATGATGAGCAACCACCACATCCTCATCGATGCCTGGTGCCGCTCGTTGCTGATGAACGACTTCTTCGAGATCTACACCGCGATGGGCGAGGGCCGTGAAGCGCAACTCGCCGTGCCGCCGCGTTATCGCGATTACATCGGCTGGCTGCAACGCCAGAGCCTCGCCGAAGCGCGGCAGTGGTGGCAGCAGAACCTGCAAGGGTTCGAGCGCACCACGCCGATCCCGAGCGACCGGCCGTTCCTGCGCGAACATGCCGGTGAGAGCGGCGGGATGATCGTCGGCGACCGCTACACCCGCCTGAATGTCGAGGACGGTGCGCGTCTGCGTGAACTGGCGCAGGCGCATCAACTGACGATCAACACGTTTGCTCAAGCAGCGTGGGCCTTGGTACTGCGCCGTATGAGCGGTGATCGTGATGTGCTGTTCGGCGTGACCGTGGCCGGGCGGCCGGTGGAAATGCCGGAGATGCAGCGCACGGTCGGCCTGTTCATCAACAGTATTGCGCTGCGGGTGCAGATGCCGGCGGACGATGAACGCAGCAGCGTGCGTCAGTGGCTCAGTGGCTTGCTCGACAGCAACATGCAACTTCGCGAGTACGAATACCTGCCGCTGGTGAACATTCAGGAACAAAGCGAATTGCCGAAAGGCCAGCCGCTGTTCGACAGCCTGTTCGTCTTCGAAAACGCCCCGGTGGAAGTCTCGGTGCTGGACCGCGCGCAGAGCCTGAACGCGACGTCGGACTCGGGCCGAACCCACACCAACTTCCCGCTGACGGCGGTCTGCTACCCGGGCGATGACCTCGGTTTGCACCTGTCGTATGACCAGCGTTATTTCGACGAATCGACCATCGAGCGCATGCTCGGCGAGTTCAAGCGTTTGCTGCTGGCACTGGTCGACGGCTTCCATGGCGACATGGCCGATCTGCCGTTGCTGGGTGCCGAGGAACAGGACTTCCTGCTCCATGGTTGCAACCAGAGTGCCTACGATTATCCGCTGGAGCAGAGCTACGTTGCGCTGTTCGAAGCGCAGGTCGCCGCGCATCCACAGCGTATCGCCGCGACGTGTATTGATCAGCAACTGAGCTACGCCGAGCTGAACCACAACGCCAACCGTCTCGGCCATGCCCTGGTCGCGGCCGGGGTGCAGATGGATCAACCGGTGGCGTTGCTCGGCGAACGCAATCTCGATCTGCTCGGCATGATCATCGGCAGCTTCAAGGCTGGCGCGGGTTATCTGCCCCTGGATCCGGGCCTGCCGAGCCAGCGTCTGCAACGCATCATCGAGCTGAGCCGCACGCCGGTGCTGGTCTGCTCTAAAGCCTGCTTTGAACAGGCGCGGACGTTGCTGGATGAATTCAGCTGCGCCAATCGCCCACGCTTATTGGTGTGGGAAGAGGTTCAAGCAGCGGCGATTTCGGCGCAGGACCTGGGTATTTACAGCGCCCCGGACAACCTCGCCTATGTGATCTACACCTCGGGTTCGACCGGCCTGCCGAAAGGCGTGATGGTCGAGCAGCGCGGCATGCTCAATAACCAATTGAGCAAGGTGCCGTACTTGAATTTGAGCGACGCCGATGTGATCGCGCAGACCGCCTCGCAAAGCTTCGATATTTCGGTCTGGCAGTTCCTCGCCGCACCGCTGTTCGGTGCGCGGGTGGACATCGTGCCGAACACGATTGCCCACGATCCGCAAGGTTTGTTGGTGCATGTACAGGCGCAGGGCATCACCGTGCTGGAGAGCGTGCCATCGCTGATTCAGGGCATGCTCGCCTCGGATCGCTTGAGTCTGGATGGCTTGCGCTGGATGTTGCCGACCGGTGAGGCGATGCCACCGGAACTGGCGCATCAGTGGTTGCTGCGTTACCCGGACATCGGTCTGGTCAACGCTTATGGCCCGGCGGAATGTTCCGATGACGTGGCGTTCTTCCGTGTCGACATGGCCTCGACGCGCGGCAGTTATTTGCCGATCGGCACACCGACCGACAATAACTTGCTGTATCTGCTCGATGGCGCGCTGGAGCTGGTGCCGTTGGGTGCGGTGGGCGAGTTGTGCGTGGCCGGCACGGGCGTCGGTCGCGGTTATGTCAGCGATCCGCTACGCACCGCGCCAGTGTTTGTACCGAACCCGTTCGGCGCGCCGGGCGAGCGTCTGTATCGCACCGGTGATCTGGCGCGGCGTCGCAGCGACGGTGTGCTGGAGTACGTCGGCCGCGTCGACCATCAGGTGAAGATTCGCGGTTACCGCATCGAACTGGGTGAGATCGAAGCGCGCCTGCATGAACAGCCGGAAGTGCGCGATGGCGCGGTCGGTGTGCAGGAGGGCGTCAATGGCAAGCACTTGGTCGGTTATCTGGTGGCGGCCGATTCGGCACTCAACCCAAGCGAACGCCTGGAGCGGATCAAACAGCGCCTGCGCGCCGAATTACCGGAATACATGGTGCCGCTGCACTGGTTGTGGCTCGATCAGCTGCCGCTGAACGCCAACGGCAAACTCGACCGCAAAGCTTTGCCCGCGCTGGAGATCGGCCAGTTACAGAGCCAGGATTACCTGGCCCCGCGCAATGACCTCGAGCAGACGCTGGCGGATATTTGGGCCGAGGTGCTGAAGGTCGAGCAGGTCGGTGTGCGCGACAACTTCTTCGAGCTGGGCGGGCACTCGTTGCTGGCCACGCAGATTGCTTCACGGGTGCAGAAGTCGCTGCAACGCGACGTGCCGCTGCGGGCGATGTTCGAGTGCAGCACGGTGGAGGAATTGGCCGAGTACATCGATGGGCTGGCGGCGAGTGACATCACCGAGGAGAAGGTCGACCGCTTGAATGATCTGATGGCGGAGCTGGAGGGTCTGTAGTTTTTTCGGTGTCTGTACTGGCCTCATCGCTGGCAAGCCAGCTCCCACAGTAATCGAACATGATCACAAATTTTGTGTTCACTCTAGAACCTGTGGGAGCTGGCTTGCCAGCGATGGCGTCAGTGCATTCAACACATTCAACAGGAACATTTTTAGACATTTGCCCGATTGACGATCAGCAACCGGCAGCTCAGTCTGCCGGTTCTGTTTTTTACCGCGCAGGTGAATCGATGCCCTTCTTAACGGTTGACGGACAAGCACTGCATTACCTTGATCAAGGCACCGGCCCGGCAGTCTTGCTGGCCGGCAGTTATCTGTGGGATCAGGCCATGTGGGCACCGCAGATCGCCGCGTTGTCGCCGCACTATCGGGTGATTGCGCTGGACCTGTGGGGCCACGGCGAGTCGGGGCGTTTGCCTGAAGGCACTTCATCACTGGACGATATCGCCCGCCAGGCACTCGCCTTGCTCGATCATCTGCAGATCGAGCAGGTGACCCTCGTCGGGCTTTCGGTCGGCGGCATGTGGGGCGTGCGTCTGGCGCTGGCGGCACCGCAGCGGATCAACGGCCTGGTGCTGATGGACACCTATGTCGGCGTCGAACCGGAGCCTACCCGTCAGTATTACTTCTCGCTGTTCAAGCAAATCGAAGAAACCGGTGAAATCAGCGAGCCACTGCTCGACATCGTTGTGCCGATCTTTTTCCGCCCGGGCATCGATCCGCAGTCGGCGCTGTATCAGGATTTCCGTGCAAAACTGGCGGCGTATTCGTCGGACCGCTTGCGCGAAAGCATCGTGCCGATGGGGCGTATCACCTTTGGCCGCGATGATCTGTTGCCACGTCTGGGCGAGTTGAGTGCTGCAACCACGCTGGTGCTGTGCGGCGATCAGGACAAACCGCGACCACCGTCGGAAGCACAGGAAATGGCTGAGTTGATTGGCTGCCCGTGGGTGCTGGTGCCGCAGGCGGGGCATATCTCCAATCTGGAGAATCCCGAGTTTGTCACCGAGGTGTTGTTCGCCTTCCTGGCTGAGCGCCATTGAAAAGATCGCAGCCTGCGACAGCCCATGTAGGAGCTGCCGCAGGCTGTGATCTTTTGATCTTGCTTACTTGGGCCCGAGAATCTGCGCCAACTTGTCCGGCGACGGCGCCCCTTGCTGTTGTTGCAGCTCACCCTTGGCATCCATGTAGAAAATCGCCGGTGTCGCCTGCAAATCCAGGTCTTCCATCAACTGCATATTGGCCGCCAGTTTGCTCTGCACCGCCGCCGGAATATCCTTCAGCGCTTTAAGCGAACTGCCCTTGCCAGCCTTCTCATGATCTTCCAGCGCCTTGCTCGGGTCTTTCGCGGCCAGCAATGCCGCTGATTTGCCCGGGCTGTCCTCACGGATGATCCCGACCATGATGTGCCGCAGTTGCACTTTGCCGGCCTTGACCCAGGGCCGCGCCTGTTCCCAGAACATGTTGCAGTACGGACAGTTCGGGTCGCTGAACAGGTACACCGTGCGCGGTGCATCCTTGTTGCCGTCCTGAATCCAGTTGCTCGCCTCGAACTTGGCCCAGACTTCCTTTGCCATCGGTGCGTAGACCAGTTTTTGCAAGGGTTCGCTGCTCAGGTCCTTGCCGTCGGCGTCGTACAGATTACCCAGCAGAACGTGTTTGCCATCCGGGGTCAGGTACAGCGCCATGCCACGGTTCTGGTATTGCGCCGCATAACCGCGCAGACCGTCGGGCGCATCGAACTGGCCGACGATTTTCGCGCCTTTGGCTTCGATCTGTTTGATCGCCGCCGGCAATTCTTCAGCAGCCTGCACCGACGGCAAGTGCAGCAGGGCGGTGCCCAGGGTCAGCGTCAGCAGGTGGCGGAGGCGGGGCATGGCAGTTTCCTTGCAGAGGTGGCCGGTGCGGTGGCCGGGTTCGAATTCGGGGTTGGCGTGCCAAAGTTTTCCAGGGCACGGGCCAGGCTGGCGTTCGATAGCTCACCAAGGTGACTGCTCAGCAACCGACCGTCAGGGCTATAGAACAGCGTAGTCGGCAATGCCATGGAACCCACGGCTTGACCGAGCCGACCACTGCGGTCGAACAGCACGTTATTGAGGCTCAGGCCCTGGGTTTCGAGAAACGTCGCCACGCTTTGCATGCTTTCGGCCTGATTGACGAACAGGAAGGTCAGATCCGGTCGTTGCTGCTGGGCGTTTTCCAGCACCGGCATTTCGCGGCGGCACGGTGGGCACCACGTGGCCCACAGGTTGATCACCAACGGGCCGCCCTGATAGTCGCTGAGCTGGATGGTTTCCCCGGCCGCGTTGCGCAGGGAGATGTCCGGCAGCCGGGTGCCTTGTTCATAGATATTCAGTGACAGGGTTGCGAGCAACCAGAACGCCACGCCGCTGACCACGCCAAAGCCCAGCGGCCGGCGCAATCCGGGCCGGCGCCAGCCGCGATACAGCGCCGCCAGCAGTAATACGATCACCCCCGGCCAGGCGAGAAAACCGCCATCGCGCAGGTCGATGATCTGCCACGGGTCATTGCGATAGTGCGCCCAGTACAGCACGACAAACGCCACGCGCGCCGCCAGCATGCCCAATAGAAACAGGCTGAACAGCGCCGACTCGGGGTTGTCACCGCCGCGCTTGGCCACCCGCCAGCCGACAAAGGTCGCCAGCGCCAGAGCACTGATCAGCAGCAGATGGTTGAGCGCAATGGCAAAGGTGCCGAGGGTGAACGTCAGCATTAATTGGCGTCTCGGGTGGTGGCCCAGCGTTGCAGGAACGTGTCGGCATCGACTTCGCCGGTGATGCGCTGGCTGCGACGCTCTTCGCCGTCGGTGCCGATCCAGACGAAGCTCGGTGGCCCCGGCACTTTGTAACGGCTGAGCAGCTCGCGGCTGGCGGCATTGTCGGCGGTGACATCAAGCCTGAGCAGTCGCACATCGCTCAATGCCTGCATGACCTTGTCCTTGCCGAACACCTGTTTTTCCATGACTTTGCACGACACGCACCAGTCGGCGTAGTAGTCGAGCAAGACCCATTGGCCTTTGGTTTTCGCTGTATCCAGTTCGCGTTGCAGGGCGTCGGGAGTGTTGATCGTGGTGAACGCTTCATGGCCATTGGGTGCAGCGCTGGTCGTGCGGCCGGCGCTATAAACCTGCAACGGCTGGTACGGATCATCACTGCCACCCGCCGCGCCGATCACCAGCAAACTGCCCCACAAACCCAGCAGCAGCGCCATTGCGCCGAACATCTGTGCAACACGGCCAAAGCCTTCGGATTGTTTCCAGGCACTGTAAGCGGCAATCAACAACAGCGCGCCGCACAAGCCCAGCCACAACGACGGGTCCAGCACCGGCCGCAACATCAGTAACGCAGTGGCGAGAAAGAGGAAACCAAACACGCCCTTGAGCAGGTTCATCCACTCGCCGGGTTTGGGCAGGAAACGATTGCCGACGGTCACCAGCAACAACAGCGGCACACCAATACCGATGCCCAGCGAGAACAGAATCAAGCCACCGTGCAGGGCATTGCCACTCTGCGCGATATACAACAGCGCGCCGGCCAGCGGCGCGGTCATGCACGGGCCGACCAGCAAGCCCGACAGCGCGCCGAGCGCGCCGGCGCCGACCAGGCTGCCACCACTGCGACTGCGCGAAGCGTTTTCGAGGCGATCACGCAGCGCCACCGGCAGTTGCAGTTCAAAGAAGCCGAACATCGGCAACGCCAGCACCACGAAGATCGCGGCAAAGGTGCCGAGCAGCCAAGGGTTCTGCAACCATGCTTGCAGGTTCGCGCCAAGCAGCGCGGCAATCACGCCCATCGCCGCATACACCAGCGCCATGCAAATCACATAACTGCCGGCCAGCGCAAAACCGCGACGCGGTGTGGCACCACTGCCGACGACCATACCGGCGAGAATCGGCAGCATCGGCAGCGTGCAAGGGGTGAACGCCAGCAGCAGGCCGAGGCCGAAGAACACCAGCAGACTCCAGCCCAGTGCGCGCTGTTGCAGGCTGCTGGCCAAGGCCTGATCAGGTGCTTCGGCGCTTGCCGCGACGGCGGCTTTACCGCCGAGGTCAATCACTCGGGTCTGCGGCGGATAGCACAGGCCGGCATCGGCACAGCCCTGATAGCTGACCTTGATCTGGCCGCTGGCCGAGGCGGGGATTTTGACTTCCAGGCCTTGGCGGTAAACCGGTTGCTCACCGAAAAACTCATCGCTGTGCGATTCGCCTTCGGGCAATGCCGGTTGTTGTTCGGCGCTCAGACCGTCGAATTTCAGGCGTTTCTGATACAGGTAATAGCCGTCGGTGATTTGCCAGAACAGCTGGGTTTCACCCGATTCCAGACGCTCGGACGTGAGCACGAACGCTTTATCGACCGGCAGAAACTCCGGTTTTGACTCAAATGGGTTGTTTCCAGCCTGGGCCAGGCTCGAAATCAGCAGAGCAAACAAAAGAAAAAAATGACGCATGGAGGAGCCTTGTCCCTGTGCAAGTGAGGTGCACAATGGGCGGTGGCGATTAACCGATGATTAACCGCCATGCCCTTGTCGCTGTGACGTTCGGGGCATAATGTCAGCTTAATCGGCCAACTGCCTAATCGGCTTTTTTCTACGGGACTCACCATGCACGTACTGGTTTGCGAAGACGATGAGTTGATCGCCAGCGGGATCGTTGCCGGTCTCACGGCGCAGGGGTTGACCGTCGAGCACGTCAACACGGCGTCGAAGGCGCGGGCGATGCTCAAGGTCGCCGAATTTGACGTGATGGTGCTCGATCTCGGCCTGCCCGACGAAGATGGCCTCAAATTGCTGCAACAATTGCGGCAAAGTGGCCTGGAAATCCCGGTACTGATTCTGACCGCACGCGATTCGGTTACCGACCGCGTTGATGGCTTGCAGGCCGGCGCTGACGATTACCTGCTCAAACCGTTCGATCTGCGTGAACTGTTCGCGCGCTTGCAAACCCTGTTGCGCCGCGTGGCGGGCCGCAGCGTCAATCTGATCGAACACGGCGCGCTGACTTATGACCCGAGCAGCCGCGAAACCACCCTCGCCGGGCAACCGGTGGATTTGTCGCGCCGCGAACAGTCGTTGCTCCAGGCCCTGCTGCACAATCGTGGGCGGGTGCTTTCCACCGAGCAACTGAAGGACAGCGTCTACGGCTTCAACGACGAGCTGGAAAGCAACGCCCTCAACGTACACATCCATCACCTGCGCAGCAAACTCGGCAAGGGCATCGTCGAAACCGTGCGCGGCCTGGGTTATCGGCTCGGCCCGGCAGATGGCGGAGATCAAGGCAAGTGATGAGTCTGCGACTGCGCCTGAGCCTGACCCTCGGCGCCGCGTTCGCGCTGATCTGGGCGCTGGCGGCGGCCTGGATGCTCAGCGACCTGCGCAATCAGATGATGTTTTCCCTCGACCAGCGTCTGGTGGCGTCGGCGCGCATGGTCGCCGGCCTGCTGGAACAGTTGCCGACACTGCCGAGCAAGGGCGAGGGCACGCATTTCAGCGCTGAACAATTGAATATTCCTGGCGGCATGGCCTGTCAGGTCAGTTCGTTGCGCGGGGAAATTCTCGCCCGCAGTCATAACAACCCCGAGCAAGCGCTTGAAGCCGAGAAAATGGGCTTCCACGACCAGATCATCGACGGCGCGCCGTGGCGCAGTTTCACCCTCGCACGCGGCGATGTGCGGATTACCACGGCGGATCGGCAGATCGAGCGCGAGGCCCTGAACATGTCGATTCTGCTGGCCGCGTCGGTGCCGGTCGGCGTGGCGTTGCTTGGGTGCCTGTGCCTGTTGTGGCTGGGCATCGGCCAGGGGCTGGCGCCGCTCAATCGCTTGCGTGAAGCGCTGATGCGACGCAATGCCGACTCGCTTGAGCCGCTGCAATTGCAGGCATTTCCCAGCGAATTGAAACCGCTGCTGGATACGCAGAATCAATTATTCCAGCGCATTGGCAAGACTATCGAGCGTGAGCGGCGGCTGACCGGTGACGCGGCGCACGAACTGCGCAGCCCGCTGACGGCGATCAAGACCCACCTGCAAGTGGCGCGCATGACCGAAGGCAGCGCTCGCGATCAATCGCTGGCGCGGGCGGAAGAGGGCGCTGATCGCCTGCATCGGACCCTTGAGCAATTGCTGCTGCTGGCGCGGGTCGAAGGCAGTCTGTCGTTCGACGACGGTTCGCAATGCAGTGCCGAACAGGTCGCCCGACTGGCGATTCAGGATGCTACCGGCGGTGAACGACTGCGGATCAAACTGCAATTGCCGGCGCAGCTTTCTGAGGCTCCGTTGCAGATGCCAGCGGTGTTGGCGATTGCCGCGCTGCGCAATTTGCTCGACAACGCGCTGCGCCACACACCGGAAGATTGCGCGGTCGAGGTGAGCCTGGAAACCATCGGCAACCGCGTACGTTTTGTCGTGCGCGACCATGGTCCGGGCATTGCCCCGGATGATTTGCAGCACTTGACCCAGCGCTTCTGGCGCAACGGCCAAAGCACCGGCTGCGGCCTTGGCCTGGCGATTGTCCAGGCGATCGTCCAGCGTTGCGACTGCGCGCTGCATTTCGACAGCCGCGCGGACGGCCTGCGCGTCGAACTGACCATGCCCCTGCGAACGCTCTGATTTCACTCCCCCCTGTAGGAGCTGCCGAAGGCTGCGATCTTTTGATCTTGATCCTGGAAAACAAGATCAAAAGATCGCAGCCTTCGGCAGCTCCTACAGGGGATTCTCATCAAATGTAACTTCTTGGCGTTCGCTATCCGGGCGGGGCGGGGTTAAGGTCGGCCCCTGCTTTGACTCAATGGATTGAGGGAACAGCGCCATGGAAGCACCCATCTGTATTCGTTCGGCCCTCCCGGCCGACAGCGGCATCATCAGCCGCATCATCGAACGCTCGATCCGCGTCGGTTGTGCATTCGATCACCGCAACGATCCCCGACGAGTCAGCGCCTGGCTTGCGCAACTGTCTGCCGAACAGATCAGTGCCTGGCTGGCCAATCCGCAGTGCTATGTGAATGTTGCGCTGCTCGGGGATAAACCGGTGGGCGTCGGCATGGCCGCCGCCTGCGGGGAAATCACGTTCTGCTACGTGCAGCCGGAATGGTTTCGTCGTGGCGCAGGGCGGGCGTTGATGAACGATCTGCACGGCTGGCTGCGCATTCGCGGCGTTCTGCATGTCAATCTCAACAGCACCCGCACCGGTCAGGCTTTTTATCGGCGCCTGGGCTATCGCGAATCGGCGCAACCGGCTGCCCGCGACGGCTTGCAGACCCTGGCAATGACCCAGTCGTTCGACACCTCGGCCTGACAACTCGATCAAGGGTCTAAATCCTCGGGACGCTTAAGCGTTTCCAGAACAGGAAAACCTGCAAGTGCGCTCCGCGACCGGAATGCGCACCTGTGCGGTGTGCTGTTTTGGTCACTATCCATAGCGTATTGAGGGGTCGAGAGATGTCAGTCGCCACCAGCCTTATCGAAGAGTCGTCGGCCCGGGTCAGCTCGGCGCCAGCGGAAACGCTGTACCAGTTCAACGAGTCGCCGTTGCTCGCGCGTCAGGCGCAACAGGAATCCAACGCCCGCAGTTATCCACGGCGCATTCCGCTGGCGCTCAAGCGTGCCAAAGGCCTGTACGTCGAAGACGTTGAAGGCCGCACCTTTATCGATTGCCTGGCCGGTGCCGGCACGCTGGCGCTCGGCCACAATCACCCGGTGGTGATCGAAGCGATCCAGCAAGTGCTGGCCGATGAACTGCCGTTGCACACCCTCGACCTGACCACACCGGTCAAGGATCAATTCGTTCAGGACCTGTTCGGCCTGCTGCCGTCTGCTCTCGCGGCGGAGGCGAAAATCCAGTTCTGCGGCCCGACCGGCACTGACGCAGTGGAAGCGGCGCTGAAACTGGTGCGCACCGCCACCGGGCGCAGCACCGTACTGTCGTTCTCCGGTGGTTACCACGGCATGAGCCAAGGCGCTTTGAGCCTGATGGGCAGCCTGGGGCCGAAAAAGCCGTTGGGCGCGTTGCTCAGCAGTGGCGTGCAGTTCATGCCGTTCCCGTATGACTACCGTTGCCCGTTCGGCCTCGGTGGCGCTGCGGGCGTCAAAGCCAATTTGAGTTATCTGGAAAACCTGCTCAACGACCCCGAAGCCGGCGTGCAACTGCCCGCCGCCGTGATCGTTGAAGCCGTGCAGGGCGAGGGTGGGGTGATTCCCGCCGACATCGAGTGGCTGCGCGGTCTGCGCCGAATTACCGAGAAGGCTGGCGTGGCGTTGATCGTCGACGAGATCCAGAGCGGTTTCGCCCGTACCGGCAAGATGTTTGCCTTCGAACACGCCGGCATCACGCCTGACGTGGTGGTGCTGTCCAAAGCCATCGGTGGCAGCCTGCCGCTGGCCGTGGTGGTGTATCGCGACTGGCTCGACACCTGGCAACCGGGCGCGCACGCCGGCACGTTCCGTGGCAACCAAATGGCGATGGCCGCCGGCTCTGCGGTGATGCGTTATCTGGTCGAGCACAAGGTCTGCGAGCACGCCGCGGCCATGGGCGAACGCCTGAGCGAGCACCTGCGCATCCTGCAGCGTGACTTCCCGCAGCTGGGCGACATTCGTGGCCGTGGCCTGATGCTCGGTGTTGAACTGGTCGACCCGAACGGTGCGCCGGATGCCCTCGGTCATCCGCCGGCGTTCGCGGCTCTGGCGCCGTTGGTGCAACGCGAGTGCCTCAAGCGCGGGCTGATCCTGGAGCTGGGCGGCCGTCACGGTGCGGTGGTGCGTTTCCTGCCGCCGCTGGTGATCACCGCCGCTGAAATCGACCGTGTTGCCGAGATCTTCGGCCGTGCCTTGGTGGCCGCGACCGCCGCCGTGTAAATTTTTCGCCGCGCCGAACGTTCTTTCTACATACCCGGCTGCACCCGTTGTGCAGCCCACCCTTACAACGATGGAGAACCAGCATGACGTCAGTATTCGACCGCGAGGACATCCTCTTTCAGGTCGTGGTCAACCACGAAGAGCAGTACTCGATCTGGCCGGACTACAAAGCCGTGCCGGAAGGCTGGCGCACCGTGGGCAAGAGCGGCCTGAAAAAGGAATGCCTGGCCTACATCGAAGAAGTCTGGACCGACATGCGTCCGCTGAGCCTGCGCCAGAAGATGGAAGCGCAGGCCGTGGCGCAATAAGCATCCGGCAAAAAGAAGCCCGCTGAACCGATAAGGTCAGCGGGTTTTTTCATGCCCTGGATTTGTGTTGATGATCAGGGCCTCATCGCTGGCAAGCCAGCTCCCACAGGTATCGGGGGGATTACAAAATCTGCGTTCACCGCGACCCCTGTGGGAGCTGGCTTGCCAGCGATGAACGATAACGCGGTCTCGAATGAAATTACGCCCCGCTCAACCCCTTGAGCAGCAGATCCACATTCCCCTCCAGCTCCGCCACCGGATCCGCCGCATCGATGCTCAACACCAGCAACCGGCTACCCGACTCGGTAATCGCCGCTTTCACCGCCTCCGCAGGCTGGCGATGATGCAGCACCACCGCCACGTCATTGTCCTTGAGCGTGGCTGTCAGCTTTTTCAGATCCTCCGGCGTCCACTCCGCATCCGGACGCGGATCCTGGCCGACCAATTCCAGATTCAGGCTGCCAATCAAATAACCGAAGTGATCGCTCAAACTCATCACGCTCAGGTTGTCGGCACTGGCCAGCCGCGCCTCGCTGTCGGCACTGAGCTTGAGCAAACGCTGTTTCAACGTCGCCAGGTTCGCCTCGATCGCAGGCTTGGCGGTCGGTGCCAGGCGCACCAGATCCGCCGCCATGACGTCGGCCATGCGCCCCATGTTGTTGCTGGAAAGCCATGGCTGACTGTTCAAGCCATCGATCTTCAGACCTGGCTGCACAGCGATGCCGGGCAGGGCGCCGTCGACCGGCCGTGCCGCGTCGACTTCAACGATGCGAATATTGCTGCGCCGAGAAATCGGGTACAGCGGATCGTCAGCCCACAGCGAGCGTACGCCGATGACCGCGTCGGCACCGGTCGCGAGTTTGCTCAGCGCCGGCGCGCCACGCCCGGTGAAGTAGGCGGTCTGGCGACTGCCCGGCAGGTTCGCCGGTGCCGCGCGTTCGAGGCTGACGTCGGTGCCCTTGAGCAGCACTTCACCCAGGCCGTAGGTGATCGGCAGCGACGCCAGCACCCGCAGCGGTTTAGCGTTTTCGGCGGCCAGCAGTGGCGTGCAGACGACGCCGCACAGGGCCATGGCCAAAGTCAGTTTGCGCATTGAAAAAGTCATTTATCCAAGATTCCCTTTCAGGCTCGGGACGACACCGCGCGCGATGGCGGCGAGGGCGAAGGCGATGCCGGCGACCAGAATGATCGCGGCGCCGGACGGAATTGGCAGATCGAAGACGATCGGCGCGAGAATCCCGCACAAGGTGCTGACCGTGGCAATCAACACCGAACACCAGAAAAAGCCCTTGAGCGACTGGCTGAGCAAACGCGCTGCCGCCGCCGGAATCACTAGCAGGGCACCAACCAGAATCGCGCCGATGACTTTCACCGCCGCGACGGTAATCAGCGTCACCAGAATCACGAACAGATAATCCAGGGTCTTCACCGCGACGCCGCGCACCGCCGCCAGTTGCGGGTTGAAGCTGGCGAGCATGATGCGGTTGTACAGCGGCAGCGCCAGGGCCATGACCAGCGAACCGACGATGGCCAGCACCGCCAGATCATTGCCGTTGACGGTCAATACCGAACCGAACAACACGTTCTCGAGGATGTGCACGTTGATCTTGCCGGCGAGAATCAGCAGCAGGCTCGCACCCAAGGCCAGCGACACCGAAAGGAACACGCCGATCAAGGTGTCGGGCGCCAGGCCGGTGCGGTTGCGCAGGTAATTGAGCAGGATCCCGAACAGCAGGCAGTAACCGAACAGGCTGCCGTACGGCCCTGTGTAGGGTTCGCCGAGCAGAATGCCGATGGCCACACCGGTCAGCGCCGCGTGGCCGACCGCTTCGGAGAAAAACGCGAAGCGTTTGACCACGACCAGCGTGCCGAGGCCGCCGAGCACCGGGCCGATCAACAGGCCGGCGAGCAACGCATTGACGACAAAACCGTAGGCCAGCGCTTCCGGCAGGTAACCGGACGAGGCCCAGCCTTGAACCATCAAACGAAAGGCTTCGTAACTCATCAGCTCGCGCTCCGTGGATGGGTCGAAAACAGTGTCAGCAGACGCTCCGGGGTCAGCGCCTCGCGAGGTGTGGCGTCGAACAGCACACGACGGTTGAGGCCGGTGACGCGATCGGCCATACGACCGACCGCTTCCAGATCATGCTCGATCCACAACACGGTGATGCCGGCGGCGCGCCAGTCATTGAGCAGGCGTTCGAAGACTTGAATCCCGGCTTCGTCGAGGGCCGACATCGGCTCATCGAGCACCAGCAATTGCGGCGCCGGAATCAACCCTTGCGCAAGCAAAACCCGCTGCCGCTCACCGCCGGACAGCGCGCCCATGCGGCGCTTGCGTTTGTCTTGCATGCCGACGCGTTCCAGCGCATCGCCGATGGCGCCGGCGTAATGTTTGCTCAAACCGAGAAAGGCCGGGCGACGCTGGCACATCGCGGCCATGAAATCGTCGACGGTCATCGGCAAACCGCGATCGAATTCCAGCGCTTGCGGCACATAACCGATGGTGCCGGGCTCGCCGGGCCAGTGCAGGCTGAGCTGGCCCTGATGCGGCATCTGCCCGAGCAGGGTTTTGATCAACGAACTCTTGCCGCCACCGTTGGGGCCGACCAGTGCGTGGACGCTGCCGGGTTGCACCTGGAAGCTGACCTTGTCGAGAATCGTCGTACGCCCCAGCGTCAGACAAACCTCCGTAAAATCCAGCGTCGGCCCCGAAACCTGTAGGGGCGAGCCTGCTCGCGATAGCGCTATGTCATCCAACGAAGAGGTTGCCTGAACCGACGCATTCGCGAGCAGGCTCGCTCCTACAGGGGATTCGGTGTGGTCGGCGATCAGGGTTTCTTTTGAGGTCATGCGCCGGACTCCTGAATCGCCCGTACCACAGTGTTGAGGTTGCCGGTCATTTCCTTTTCGTACTTGTCGGCGGTGTATTCGCCGTAGGAAATGTGCGACAGCGGGTACAGCTTCACCCCGGATTCACGCTGAATGGTTTCGACGTAAGTGGAGGGGAAATCCATCTCCGAGAAGATCACTTTCACATCCAGTTCGCGCAGTTGATCGATGGTCTTTTTCAACTGGCTCGGGCTTGGCTCGATACCGTGCGCCGGCTCGACCACTGCCGTCACTTCCAGGCCGAACTCGCGCAACAGATAGTCATAAGCCGCATGCACCGTGGCCACGCGCAGTTCGGCGTTCGGCGCCTGGGTCAGCTTGGCCAGCGCGTCGGCACGCATCTGCCGCAGGCGTTTGCCGTAGGCGCGGGCGTTTTGCGTGTAGGTCTTGGCGTTGTCCGGGTCGAGCTTGCCCAGCTCGCGGGCAATGTTGTTGACCTGGGCGATCGAGGCGCTGATCGACAAAAACGTGTGCGGGTTGACCACTTTGCCGGCGCCGCGCGCAGCGACCCCGGTGGCGGCCAGCAGCGGCACGTTTTCGTTGGCTTCGATGGTCTTGATGTTCGGTGTTTCGCTGGCGGCGATCATGCGGTCGGCAAAATCATCATGGCCGACACCGTTGAGCACGATCACGTCCAGCCCGCTGATGCGCTTGATGTCTTCGGCGCGAGGCTCGTAGGCATGCGGGTTGAAACCGGCGGGAATCAGCGGCACGACCTCGGCCTTGTCGCCGACGATGTTCGCCACGTAGCTGTAATAAGGATGCAGAGTGATGCCGATGCGCAGGCGCTTGGCTTGCTCGGCGCTAACCAGCGGGCTCAGCAGGCAGGCGCAGAGGCCGACCAGAAACATACGCAACAAGGGACGGCGAGGCGATGAAATAGACATGGGCAAACGGTCTTCTCTCGAATGAGGGCGAGGAATCAATGGCGATGTTCGCGGGTAACCCCGGCATCGTATTGCGCGACGATCTGTTTCCAGCCTGCGGCCGACAGGGCGGCGGCGGTCAGTTCGGTCGGCACCTTGAGATCGGCGTCGCGGTTGAGCCAGATGTCTGGCGCTGCGGCGTGATCGGCGCTCAGCAACATCACAAACGAACCGGCGACGGCGGGTGCCTGGCTATGACCGAAGTAGGCGGTGTCCGCCAGCAACTGCCAGGCATGACCGCCACGGCTGACCGAACTCGCATCCTGAGCAAACGGGGCGAAACCTTCGTCGGCGAGATTCTGCGGCGATGGCAACGTTTGCTGGTCTTCGCGCAGCAGGCGAATTTCGTCGAGGGTCACCCGCAGGTCGGCATAAATGCCTTGCTCTGATGCACTGAGATCGCGGCGCGCATCGAACTGATTGCTGGCGACCGGCTCCGGCTCATGGGACACCCCGCGCCACGCCACCACCGAACCGGCGACCGCCAGAATCAGCAGGCACAACAGCAACACATTGAGGGTTTCATGGCCGGCACCGGCCGGGCGTACGACTTGCGTGGTGGGCGTACTCATGGGGCCTCGATATCGGCTTGGTCGATTTCGACGACGTGGCCCGGGCCTGCGTCGAACAGCACGTAGAACTCGGCGCCGGGTTTCTTGAAGGTCACGGTTGAATCGGCACCGAGCTTGCCCGGTACCAGAATGGTTTCGTCGTAACCGATCACGTCGAGGGTCACGCCGGGCGCGCCGCTGCCGTCGGAAAAACCGCCGGTGCATTTGATCTGGTCAGCGTCGATGGCTTTGCATTCGCACATCGGGTTATGCGCCAGCGCGCTGCCAGTGAAACCGACGCAGAGCACCAGCAACGCGGCGCTCAGCCGCAGGCGGGAAAGGCGTTGCGAGCGGGTCATGGTTTGGCTCCTTGTTGAGTCAGCCAGGCAATGGTGGCGGGGGAGGCCTGGCTCAGGGGAATCGAGGCCTGGTGCATACTGCCGTCCCAGCCTTCCATGGTGATCCACAGTTCGGCGTCGGCTTTGGTTTTCTCCGGCACCGGCAACTGCGCGCCCATGCGGTACGGCGCGCCGAAGAAAATCACCCCGGCGGCGCGCAGGCTGCGCGGCTTGCCGATGCGCAGGTAAGTGGCTTTAACCTTGTCGATACAGGCATCGCAAAGCGCGGCGTTAAAGCCTTTCATGTAGCCGGCCGGGCCTTCCAGACGTGGCGCCTCGTTGCGCAATTCGGCGAGGCGCAGGCTCCACGGGCCGACTGCGATTTCGCCGACTTCGCGTTCACCGAGGCCGGCATCGCCGCGAAACAGCGCGACATCGGCGAAGTATTTCGGCATGAAACCCAGCGGAATCAGCAGCAACAGCACGTTGATGTGGAAACGCCATTTGTGCCAGAACACGCTCAAGCGCGACGGTTGCGGCAAAGCTGCGGACTTGCTCATGGGTTGACCTCCGACGTTTCCCGGCGCATCGCCGGTTGCGCCTGCACGCGGTTTTTCTTCGATTCACGCTTGAGTGCATTGGCCGTGGCCAGCGCGGTGCGTTTGGTCCAGATCAGCAAACCGCTGAGCACCATCATGCTCAGCAGCAGGCCGAAGAAGAACCAGATCAACTTGATCCACAACCCGCCAAAGTCGCCGGTGTGCAGCGGGCGCATGGATTCGGTGACGAACTCCAGCGACGTGCGGTCGCTCAACAAACGTGAAGTGGCCAACTCACCGCTGTAGGGATCGAGCGTTGCGGTCTGGAACATCAACGGATACCAGCCGCGACCGCCGACGTTGAGGTGGGTATAGGCGTTGACCGGCAGGCTGACGAAGCTGACTTCGAGGCCTGGGATTTTCTCTTGGGCGATTTCAATGGCGCGATCCAGACTGATGCGCGGCGGCGGGCTGCCGTCGGCCGAGATCGGCACCGCTTCACGGGACATCGCCGGAATGATCGGTTCGCTGGATATGGAAATGTGGTTGTCGAACAGCAGCGCCTGAATCAGGAACCAGGTGCCAGTGATCGAAATGACGGCGATAAACCAGATCGACCAGATGCCGCTGAGGCGGTGGAAATCGCCCCAGAAGATTCGCGCGCCGTGGCGAAAGCGCAGGGTCGGGCTAAAGAATCCTTTCCAGAAGCGTTTATAAACCACCAGCCCGGTTACCAGCGAAGCCAGCAACGGCAGACCGAGGAACGACACCAGGTACCAGCCCCAACTGAAACCGTTGGTGAACGGTACTAGCCACCAGCCATGCAGGGCGCGGGTAAAGGCCTGGAAGTTGAAATCGGGCGCGACTCCCTGAATCACCCCGGTGTACGGGTTGACGTAAACGGTCTGCTCGCGGCCGTCCGGGTAGCTGACCTGCACGTCCAGGGCAAAATGCGACTCATCCGGGCGGCTGATGCTCTCGACCACGGTGCGTGGTTCGGCTTTTTTGATCGCCGCGAGTACCTGGTCGTAGCTGAGCAGCGGTGCGTCGTCGGTCGGTTGGCTGGCGCGCATTTGCGGGTTGGCCAGCCAGACGATTTCCTGGCTGACCACCGCCAAGGTACCGGTGACGCAGACGATCAGGACAAAAAACCAGATCGGCAACGCCAGCCAGCTATGAACGAGGAACCACAGTTTGGAGCGGGATTTCTTCGACATGATTGCGCGTCTTGATTTCGATGGAAGGGCGCGGCACCACGGGCTTCGCAGCACAGCAGTCCCCGAACGACCGCTCGTGGCTTTTGCCTACGCGAACGGCCTGCATCTCTATAAGACGAATGAGCGACGCAAATCCCGAAAGGCGATATGAAAGCAAATGTTTCGCAATCTCTTCTGTAGGAGCTGCGGCACGCTGCGATCTTTTGATTCTATTTTTCAAGGTCAAAAGATCGCAGCCTCGTTTCACTCGTCAGCTCCTACAGGGGGGGATTGAACACGATTCATGATTCGCGCCATCACTGTCTGGCAATTGATGGGCGGCAGCGTCTGCCTATGATGGCAATCACCCGGATTGCTTGAGTGAACGCCCTGATGAGTCCCAGAACCCTTTACGACAAACATATCGATTCGCACACGGTGTGCTGCCTCGACGATCAGGGCCATGTCCTGCTGTATATCGATCGTCAGGTGATCAACGAGTACACCAGCCCGCAGGCTTTCAGCGGCCTGCGCGCTGCCGGGCGCCAGGTCTGGCGCCCGGGCACGGCGCTGGCGGTGGTCGATCACGTCAACCCGACTACGCCGCTGCGTATCGCCGCGATGCCCGATGCCGGCGGCGCCCGGCAAGTGTCGTATCTGGCGGAAAACTGCCGGGACTTCGGCATCGAACTGCTGGACATCCTCGACAAGCGCCAAGGCATCGAGCACGTGATCGCGCCCGAACAAGGCTTCATCCTGCCGGGTATGGTCATCGCTGCCGGTGACAGCCACACCACGACCTATGGCGCACTGGGTGCTTTCGGTTTCGGCATCGGCACCTCGGAAATCGAGCACCTGCTGGCGTCGCAGACGCTGGTCTACAAACGCCTGAAAAGCCTGCGCGTCACGGTGGACGGCGAACTGGCCCCGGGCCTGACGTCCAAGGACGTGATCATGGCGCTGATCAGCCGAATCGGCGCGTCCGGCGCCACCGGTTACGCCATCGAATTCTGCGGTTCGACCATCGATGCGTTGAGCGTCGAAGCGCGCATGACCATCTGCAACATGGCCGTCGAGGCCGGTGCGCGCGGCGCGTTCATGGCGCCGGACGACAAAGTGTTCGCCTACCTCAAGGGCAAACCGCGTGCACCGGTCGGTGAGTGCTGGGATCGCGGCGTGGAGGCATGGCGAGAATTGCGCAGCGATCCGGGCGCGGTGTTCGACCGCGAAATTCATCTCGACGCCGGTGTGCTGGAACCGATGGTCACCTGGGGCACCAGCCCGGATCAGGCCGCCGCCATCGGCGCGCGAGTGCCGGACCCACACACCATCAGCGATCCAATCCTGCGTCAGGACATGCGCCGCGCCCTCAACTATATGGGCCTCGAAGCGGGCATGGCGCTCAGCGATATCGTCATCAGCCACGCCTTTATCGGCTCATGTACCAACGCGCGGATCGAAGATTTGCGCGACGCTGCCAGCGTCGTGCGCGGGCAACAGGTCGCCGGGCATGTACGCGCGATGATCGTGCCCGGTTCCAGCGAAGTGCGGGCGCAGGCAGAGGCGGAAGGTCTCGCGCAGATTTTTATCGACGCCGGTTTTGAATGGCGTCAGTCCGGTTGCTCGATGTGCCTGGCGATGAACGATGACGTGCTCGCCCCCGGCGACCGCTGCGCATCCAGCACCAACCGTAATTTCGAGGGTCGGCAGGGCGCCGGTGCGCGCACGCATCTGATGAGCCCGGCAATGGTCGCCGCCGCTGCGATCAGCGGTCGACTCACTGACATCCGCCACTTTGGAGAACGCCCATGAGCCTGCAACCCTTTACTCAGGTCAGCGGTCAGGCCGCGCCGTTTCTGGCGGCCAATGTCGACACCGACGTGATCATGCCCAAACAGTTTCTCAAGGGCATCGACCGGCAAGGGCTGGATCGCGGGGTGTTTTTCGATCTGCGGTTTTTGCCCGATGGCACGCCCAACCCCGATTTCGTGTTGAATCAAGCGACGTGGCAAGGCTCGAGTTTTCTGGTGGTCGGGCCAAATTTCGGCTGCGGTTCCAGCCGTGAACACGCGGTGTGGGGGTTGCAGCAGCTGGGTGTTCGCGCGTTGATCGGCAGCAGTTTTGCCGGGATCTTTTACGACAACTGCCAGCGCAACGGCGTGTTGTTGATCACCCTGGAAGAGGCGCAGGTGCAGCAAATCGGAACGCTTGTCGGCGAGGCTGAAACGGCGCGGCTCAGTATCGATCTGCAGGCGCAGCGGATCAGCCTCGCGGATGGCAGCGTGGTCGATTTCCAGATTGATGCGCTGCGCAAAACGTCGCTGTTGTTGGGGCTGGACGCGATCGGCAGCACCTTGCAACGCCGCGATCAGATCAGCGCATTCGAACGCCAACACCTGGCTGACAACCCGTGGTTAAGTTAAACGCATAACCTGTGGGAGCTGGCTTGCCAGCGATGGCGGTGTGTCTGCAAAAATGATGTTGGATGTACTGATGCCATCGCTGGCAAGCCAGCTCCCACAGGGTTTCGTGGTGTTTGGGTGTTTGGGGTTACAGGGACAGGCTTTTGAAGTGCTCCTGCAAGAATTCCACACACGCGCGTAATTTCCCCGAATGCGCCAACCGTGTCGGGTACACCGCCCAGACATTCGCGCTCTGCCGGTAATCTTCCAGCACCTGCACCAGCAACCCTTGCTCCAGCAGCGGTTTCACATCCCACAACGAACGCAGCAAAATCCCACGCCCATCCAGCGCCCATTGCAGAACAATCTCGCCATTGTTCGATGACAACGGCCCGCTGACCCGCACGCTTTCCTCGCCGTCGTCACGGTTCAGGTTCCAGATGCCGAAGGCGTTGTCGCGTTCCTTGATCACCAGACAGTCATGCTGCTGCAAGTCCTCCAGCGTCAGCGGGGTGCCGCGCCGTTGCAGATAGCCGGGCGCCGCGCACAACACGCGCCGATTGCTCACCAGTTGTCGACCGATGTGCTGCCCGGGAAGGTCATCACCGACACGGATCTCCAGGTCGAAGCCTTCATTGATGATGTCCACGACCCCGTCAAACAGGTCGAGGCGAATCTCCAGGTCTGGATAACGTTCGGCCAGCAACGACACCGCCGGTGCCACGTGATTGCGCCCGAAACCGAAGCTGCTGCACAGGTGCAAACGCCCACGCGGGCTGTCGTGGGCGTCGCAAAGTTCGTCGTGCAGTTGCTGAAAGTCATCGAGAATGCGCAACGCCCAGCGTTGCACCCGTTCACCGTCCTCGGTCAGCGAGACGCGACGACTGGTGCGGTGCAGCAGGCGAGTGCCGAGGGTGGTTTCGAGAATCTGGATACGTTTGCTGACGTAGGCCGGTGACAGGCCCAGCTCATCGGCCGCGGCGGCAAAGCCGTTCTGGCGGATCACGGTGAGCAGCACTCGCAGGTCTTCGGGCAGGGGCACGGTGTCTTTGTTCTGGGGCATGGCAACACGCACACTGGCGGCAGGAGCCGCGAGCATAGCATTGGGGGTTTTGCTCAGCGCAGGAAGGCCAGCGCTTCGGCGAGCACCAGTTCGGGGACTTCTTCGGCGAGGTAGTGGCCGGCGGGCAGGGCCTGGCCGGAGACATTTGTCGCCACTTGCTGCCATTCCCTCAGCGGATCGAAGCAGCGGCCGACGGTGCCTTCGGCGCCCCACAACACGCGCAGCGGCAAACTCAGGTGATGTCCGGCAGCGATGTCGGCCCGGTCGTGTTCCAGATCGATGCCGGCGCTGGCGCGGTAATCCTCGCAGATGCCGCGTGCGCTGCCGGGTTGTTGCAGGCAGCGTCGGTATTCGCTGAAGGCTTCATCGGTGAACGGTTTGAGGCCGGCGCTGCGACTGCCCATTACGCTGCGCAGATAACCTTCCGGGTTGGCTTCGATCAGCGTTTCCGGTAGCGGCGCCGGGCGAATCAGGAAGAACCAGTGCCAGTAGGCGCGGGCGAAGGCTTCGTTGGTTTGCGTGTACATCGACAGGGTCGGCGCGATGTCCAGCAACAGCATGCGTTGCACGGCGGCGGGATGGTCGAGCGCCAGGCGATGAGCGACCCGTGCGCCACGGTCGTGGGCGAGGATCGAGAACTGCTCGAAGCCCAGGGCTTTCATCAACTCGACGTTGTCCCGGGCCATTTCGCGCTTGGAGTAACCGCGGTGCAACTCGTCAGCGTCGGGGCGACTGCTGTCGCCGTAACCGCGCAGGTCGGCGGCGACCACGGTGAAGTGTTCGGCCAGTTGTTCGGCAATCTTGTGCCAGATGACGTGGGTCTGCGGGTGGCCGTGCAACAGCAACAGGCCCGGCCCGCTGCCGCCGACGCGGCAGGCAATGTCGACGCCGTTGACGTGGCGCTGGTCTTTGAGGAATCCGGCAAACATCGGGTTGATCCTTGTTTCAGGGGGCTTGTTGCCTGCATCCTGAAAGTGTCCGGGGTTTGGGGCAAGTCGCAAAGCGTGATGGGCCGGTTCATGAAATGTGATGTGTTTGTCTGTACCGGCCCCATCGCGGGCAAGCCCGCTCCCACAGGGTTGTGTGGTGTGGCGTAGAAAGCGGTCACACCACAGATCCCTGTGGGAGCGGGCTTGCCCGCGATGAGGCCATCAATTTCACCGAGAAATTCAACCCTGGCTAAACATCTCCATCGCCCGCTGCCTGATCTGCTCTTGCGTCAAATCCTCCTTGCGCGAGGCCAGAAACCACAGGTGCCCATACGGGTCCTTCAACGTCCCGCTACGATCACCGTAAAACTGATCCTTGACCTCCGACACCGTCGTCGCCCCGGCATCCAGCGCCCGCTGAAAGGATTTGTCGACATCGGTGACATACAAATGCAAACCCACCGACACGGCGTTGTCCGGACTGCTCAACGGCCCTTGATCACACGGCGAACCGAGCATGATTGCACTGTCGCCGATGCGCAGTTCGGCATGGCCGATACCGCCGTCCGGCATGGATAAACGCATGACTTCGGTGGCACCGAAAGCCTTTTTGTAGAAGTCGATGGCCTCGGCGGCTTTGTGAATGCCGAGATACGGGGTAATGCTGTGATACCCCTCGGGAATGGGTTTGACGCTCATGACGTACTCCCTGATTGTTGTTTTGCGAGGTGAAGAATCACTATAGAACTGTCCGCGCAGTGCTGACTTTTGCCCGACGAGCAGCAAGAGCATGCAACCCCTGTGGTGAGGGGATTTATCCCCGATGGGCTGCAAGGCAGCCCAAAACCTGAGTCCCCATTTTTACAGTAATACCTAATTGACTGGCTTAGGGGCTGCTTCGCAGCCCATCGGGGATAAATCCCCTCACCACAAAAGCCTCCTGAAATCGATTAATCCTTTGGGAAATGCGGCCCAGGCCCTTTTTCACCCAACACATCGCCCTGGTTGCGCAGCGGGCAGGCTTGCATTGAAAGGCAGCCACAGCCAATACAGCCATTCAGCCGATCGCGCAGCAGCGTCAATTGCTCGATCCGCTCATCCAGTTCCCGCCGCCACTGCTCGGACAAAACTTTCCAGTCTGCCGCCGTCGGCGCGCGATCATCAGGCAGAATCTTCAGCGCTTCGCCAATCTCCGCCAACGGAATCCCCAGGCGTTGCGCGACCTTGATCAACGCTACCCGCCGCAGCACCTCACGTGGATAACGGCGCTGATTGCCGGCGTTGCGCTGGCTTTTGATCAGCCCCTTCGATTCATAAAAATGCAGCGCCGTCACCGCCACGCCACTGCGTGCCGCGACTTCGCCGACGGTTAACTGTTTGTGCAGGTTTTCTTTGCTGATCATCTGAAAACAGCTCTTGACCTTGACTTAACTAGAGGTTTTACCCTGCAGGCCTTCGAGTCGCAAGATTCGCCTTACCGCCAAGTGGGGATTTTCATGCAAGCATCAGCGAAAAACCGCAGTTTCACTCAGTTGATCGAATTCGAGATCGAGCCGCGCCAGCAACCGGCATTGGTCAATGCGCTGTCTGTACAGTCAGAGCGTCTGGCCCAGCGTCATGAGGGCTTTGTCAGTGCCAGCGTGCAGGCCAGCGATGACGGCCGCCGCGTATTGAGCTTTCTGCAATGGCAGACCCGCGAAGCGGGGGAGGCGGCGTTACGCAGCTTTGAAAGCGGTGAGCAGGATTTCTGGCAACTGATTCACACGCATCAGGCGAAAACCATCACCTTCAATTCCTTCCAGGTGCTGAGCAGCATCGCCCGCAGTCACGACGATGCGCTGCACTGCAACCTGGTCGGTTAGATCGACAGTTGAATCAAACGCTCGCCGTGCAGGTTCTCCGTGAGACGCCGTTTGTTCACCGCCAGTTCGCCGATCTTGATCAGTCGCGTGCGCGTGACGTTGCGGCTCAGCCCGAGCAGCGCGGCGGTGTGTACCTGGTTGTAATGGCAGAAGCGATAAGCGGCGCGCAGCAAAGCGTCTTCAACCTTTTCGTGCAGCGCACCGGCCTGCTGCGCGAAGAGTTTTTGAAAGGCTTGCTCAAGCAGTGCTTCCGGAGAGTCATCAACACTGGCGTGCTGGTCGTCCGGGCGTTCGATGCGCAGATTGGACAGGCGTAAATCATCACGCTCGATCACGCCGTTGCGGCAGATCAACAGGGTGTGATGGATGACGTTTTCCAGCTCGCGGATGTTGCCCGGCCAGCTGTAGCCGCGCAGTTTGTGCTCGGCACCGGGGCTGATGGTGACCCGCCCGTACCCGAGGCGCTGACTGTAGGCTTCGATGAAATGCCGGGTCAGCGGCAGGATATCGCCGGGGCGTTCGCGCAACGGGCTCAGCTCCAGATTGACCACGTTCAGTCGGTAGTAAAGATCCTCGCGGAAATTCCCTGCGTTGATGGCTTTTTCCAGTTGCACGTTGGTCGCCGCCAATACCCGCACATCAATCGGAATGCTTTTGCGCGAGCCCAGCCGCACCACTTCGCGCTCCTGCAAGACCCGCAGCAACTTCACCTGAATCGCCATCGGCAGATCGCCGATCTCATCGAGAAACAAGGTGCCGCCGTCCGCTTCCTCGAACCAGCCGGCCTTGGCACTCAAGGCGCCCGTGAAGGCGCCTTTTTCATGACCGAACAATTCGGCCTCCACCAGCGATTCGGAGAATGCCCCGCAGTTCACCGCAATGAAGGGCCGATGGCGGCGATGGCTCAAGTTGTGGATATGCCGCGCGACCAACTCTTTGCCGGTGCCGGTCTCGCCGATGATCAACACGCTGGCTTCGCTCGGCGCGACTTGTTGCAGATGCGCGAGCAGGGCCTGGGACTTCGGGTCTTCGAACACCTGCGCGGTGGCGCGGATCGACGTCGCCAGGGCGGGTGAGGGCGGTAGGGTCAGCAGTTGCATGGGCTCGCTCCACAAAGGAAAGAATCAGGAATAGAACGTCGGCACCGGCAGCGACTGGTTCAGCGCCCAGTCGCCCAGCTCATGGAGTTTGTAATCCAGCGGATCGTGCAGGGTTTGCGTGCGCAGGTTGCGCCAGTGCCGGTCGAGGCGCAGCGAGGCGTGGGTCGAGCGCGCGCCAGTCACTTCGAACAGTCGGCTACAGATGTCCAGGCCCTGACGGCTGGCGGCGACTTTGGCGGTGGCGATCGCCGTGGCGACCTGGCCGCGCTCCTCGGCGCTGAGGTTCGGGCCTTTGGCCCAGGCCTCGTCGAGCAGCGTCGCCGCGCGTTCGACCAATAAGCGAATGCCTTCAAGGGCGACCCAGAATTCGCCGTAATGCGCGAGCACGTAAGGGTCTTCACGCACGCTGCGCGCCGAGGATTTGTGCCAGAGGCGGGTTTCACTGAGGGTGTATTGGCGCGCTTCTTCGAAGGCGCCTTCGGCAATCCCGAGGAACATATGGGTGAATGTCAGCTGCGCAATCAGCGGTCGCAGGCAGGCGAACGGCGTGCTCAACGGGCCGGGGTCGAGAAGCAATTCCGACTCTTCGACCCGCACCCGTTCAAAGGTTGCACTGCCGCTGTCGGTCTGGCGCTGGCCGATGTTGTTCCAGTCGTTGTGCAGGGTGATGCCGCTGCGGCCACTGGGAATTGCCGCGATCAGCAACTTGCCGCCGGCGCTTTCATCGACCGCCGAGGCGATCAGCATCTGCGAGTCGCTGGCGCCGGAGCAGAAACTCTTCTTGCCGGAAAACTCGCGCCAGCCACCGAGATCCTTGACCACCGTGCGGGTGTCCAGCGGGTTGAGCGCGTTACCCCAGAACCAATTCTGGCGGGCGGTCTGTTCGAACCACGGCTGCCATTGTTCCGACCGCGAAAACAGGCGCACGGTGGCGAGCATCAGGTGGTGAAAACCGAAGACGTGGGCGATCGAGCTGTCGACCTTGGCGAACTCGCGGACGATTTGCAGGGTTTCGCTCCAGCTCGCGCCGAGGCCGCCGTAGCGGGTGGGTATGCTCAGGGCCAGCAGGCCGCTGTCGCGCAGGGCATCGCGCTCGGCTTTCGGCGTGCCACCGCGTTCGTCGCGTTCGACAGCGGTGAGGGCAAACTCGGCGGCCAGTTGGCGGGCGGTTTGCAACGGGGATAGCAACGTACTTTGCGGTTTGGCAGTCACACCAACACTCCTGAATTCAAACACCCCCTGTAGGAGCTGCCGCAGGCTGCGATCTTTTGCCTTTGATTTTTTTAAAAACAGATCAAAAGATCGCAGCCTGCGGCAGCTCCTACAGGGGATTTGTTTATGCCGTGGCTTTTGTGGGGAGTACATCGTTGGCGATCATTTCGCCGAACGGTCCGGTCAGGTTGGTCACACCGCGCCCGGCCAGGCTTGCGTACGGTTCGGGCAGCAGCGGGAACACCAGTTCGGCAAAGCGGTAAGCCTCTTCGAGGTGCGGGTAGCCGGAGAAAATGAAGCTTTCGATGCCCAGGTCCGCGTACTCCTTGATCCGCGCCGCCACTTGTTGCGGATCGCCGACCAGTGCGGTGCCGGCACCGCCGCGCACCAGCCCGACTCCGGCCCACAGGTTGGGGGCGATTTCGAGGTTGTCGCGGCGGCCATCGTGCAACGCGGCCATGCGCCGCTGGCCTTCGGAATCAAATCGCGAGAACGACTTTTGTGCGGCCTCGATGGTTTCGTCGCTAATGTGCTCGATCAATTTGTCGGCGGCTTTCCACGCCTCTTCGGCGGTCTCACGCACGATCACGTGCAGGCGAATGCCGAATTTCACCGTGCGCCCGTGCCGTGCCGCGCGCTCGCGCACGTCGGCGAGTTTTTCCGCGACGGCGGCCGGTGGCTCACCCCAGGTCAGATAGACATCGACCTGTTCGGCCGCCAAGTCATGCGCAGCGTCAGACGAGCCGCCGAAGTACAGCGGCGGATAAGGCTTCTGCACGGGCGGGTAGAGCGCTTTGGCGTTCTGCACTTTCAGGTGTTTACCCTCGAAATCCACCGATTCGCCCTGCAATACGCGGCGCCAGATTTTCAGGAATTCATCGGTGACTTCGTAGCGTTCGCTGTGGCTGAGGAAGCTGCCGTCGCCACGGTTTTCATCCGGATCGCCACCGGTCACGACGTTGATCAACAAGCGGCCGTTGGACAATCGGTCCAGCGTCGCAGCCATACGCGCCGAAACCGTCGGCGAAATAATCCCCGGACGAATCGCCACCAGGTACCGCAAGCGTTCCGTCAAAGGCACCAGCGCTGAGGCAATCACCCACGAGTCTTCGCAGGAGCGTCCGGTGGGAATCAGCACACCGTGATAACCGAGGCTGTCGGCGGCCTGCGCCACTTGTTTCAGATAATTGAGGGTGACCGGGCGCGCGCCTTGGGTGGTGCCCAGGTAGTGACCGTCGCCGTGGGTCGGCAAGAACCAGAAAACATCCATGAACAGCTCCTTAAGCGATCTTCAGCAACGGTTTGATCTGGCTGGCGAACAGCGGCGCGGCGCGCTCAGCGGCCAGACGGATGCGCGCTTTCAGCGCTTCGCTAGTGATTTGGTAATCAGCAAAATCGGCTTCGGTGGCGTACACGCCAATCGGCAACGTCATCGCCTGGAAGAAACTCAACAGCGGTCGCAACTGGTGATCGAGCACCAGCGCATGGCGTTCGCTGCCACCGGTGGCGGCGAGTAGCACCGGGGTGTCGATCAAGGCATTGAGGTCGATCAGGTCGAACAAGTGCTTGAGCAGGCCCGGATAGGAACCGCGATAAACCGGTGCGGCGACGATCAGCAAATCGGCCTGTTCGATGGCTTGCAACTCGGCCTCGACCTCAGCGCTCAGTTCCTGACGCGAGAGGGCGCCGCCCAGCGCACGGGCGATGTCGCCGAGTTCGATCAGGTGGCTCTCGATCGGTAAATGTCCGCCCAGTTCGGACAGCAGGGCTTGGGTCAGCACCAGCGTACGGGATGGACGCCAGGTACCGCCGGACACAGCGACGACTTTCAGGGGACGCGACATGATCAGTTCCTTTTTCAACAGTTGCTCAGCGAGCAGTGAGTAAGTCACCAGGCTTGAGCAAGCGCTGTACCAATTCCTGTGGGGCCCGGTTTACGGGGCTTTGCGCATTGCGCGGGGGAGCAGCTGTGCAGATTTAAGGATGCTTTGTTGAACCACTGTTGCCTGGGCAACAGTTGCTGGAGCAACAGTGATGAGCGCATGAGAGGGAGTTATAAAGGCTTGCTGTTATTCCGTAAAATATTGTTATTGGATATTTATATATCTTTAGAGAATATAAAAAAAGCGGCCGCGGAAAACCTGATAGCCACTATCGAAAGCGTTGATTTCTGCGCGAGCGTGCCCGGGCGTAGCCTTTCTCCATCGACCCACACTGCTCGCCAGGACGCTCCCATGAATCATTTACTGACTGTTTCGCTGATGCTCGCTGTTTCCGTACTCGCCGGTTGTGCCGGTCATGTTTCCCCGGAACTGCGGCCCTATACCGCCGAAGAATCCCAGGAGCTGGCGATGGAGACGTTGAACCGTAGCGGTCTGTCGTTCGACGAATACCACGCCAAAAAAGCCCGATTGCTCGGTCAGACACAGTTCGACAAAAAAGCTGAAATGAGCGCTGAGCGTGCCGTACAGCTGCACGGTCGCCCAAGCTGATAACAAACTGTACTGCCAGAAGTTTTACCCAACTGTCCGTGGGTTTGCCGGGCGGCGTGGGATAGGGTCAACACCTGAATGACCCTGATGGATTGTCTGCCATGACCCTTTCGCTTGATTTGTTGCTGGGCTTTGCCCTGTTCGCCCTCGTCACCTCGATCACACCGGGGCCCAACAACACCATGTTGCTGGCATCTGGGGTGAACTTCGGCTTTAACCGAACCATTCCGCATATGCTCGGGATCACCTGCGGCTTCTTCGTATTGGTTGTGGCGGTGGGTTTCGGCCTCGGTGCGGTGTTCCAGAATTATCCGATGCTTTACACGGTGCTGCGTTACGTCGGCGCGGCGTATCTGTTGTATCTGGCGTGGAAAATCGCCCACTCGGGGCCGGTCGGCGACAGCGCGCAGGGCGAAGCGAAACCGATCAGCTATCTCGGCGCTGCGGCGTTTCAGTGGGTCAATCCGAAAGCGTGGATCATGGCCATCGGTGCTATCAGCACTTACACGCCAATGCAGGGTTATTTCACCAATGTGCTGGTGATCGCCGCGGTGTTCGCCATCATCAACCTGCCGAGTGTCGGCCTCTGGGCAGCCTGCGGCACCTTGCTGCGCAATGTCCTGAAGGAGCCGCGCTGGTTGCGCGTGTTCAACTGGGGCATGGCGGTGTTGTTGGTGATTTCGCTGTATCCGTTACTTCTCGAAAGCTTTAGCTGATGCATTGCTTCAACCGCCGGGCCGATGCCTGTTAAGCTCGACTTCAGGAGCGTTCCTACGCACTTTTAAATGAAGTTGTTCTTCTTTAACGGCATCCGATCAGGTATTGATGACGCTCTCGAACCGACGCGCAGCTCACAAGGCTGCGCGGTGCCGTTTGCAGACACGAGCCTCCTGATCCCGGAACACGCTCTGCGAGTCTTTTATGAACACACGTCCGTTGTATTTCGATTACGCCGCCACCACCCCGGTGGACGAGCGGGTCATCCAGGTGATGATCGAATGTCTGGGGTTTCACGGTAACTTCGGCAACCCGGCCTCCAGCTCCCACGCCTTCGGCCAGCAGGCCCGGCACACGGTCGAGCAGGCCCGCCGGCAAGTCGCCGAGCTGGTCGGCGCGAATGCCAAGCAGATTGTCTGGACCTCCGGTGCAACCGAGTCCAATAACCTCGCCCTCAAGGGTGTAGCGCAGGCACGCGGTGTGCCCGGCGGCCACATCATTACCAGCCAGATTGAACACAAGGCCATCCTCGATACCGCCCGCCAGTTGCAGGACGGCGGCATCGCCGTGACCTATCTGGTGCCGGACGCCGACGGGCTGATCACGCCGCAGGCGGTCAGCGAAGCGATGCGCGAGGACACCTTTCTGGTGTCACTGATGCTGGTTAACAACGAACTCGGTACGCTCAACGACATTCAGGCGATTGGCGAGGTGGTGCGCAGCCGCGAGGCGCTGTTTCATGTCGATGCGGCGCAAGGTGCCGGCAAAGTGGCCATTGATCTGGTGCAGTTGCCGGTCGACCTGATGTCGTTTTCGGCGCACAAACTCTACGGCCCCAAAGGTATTGGCGCGTTGTACGTCGGCCCGCGGGCGCAACAGCGTTTGCAGGCGCAGATTCACGGCGGCGGTCACGAAGGTGGATTGCGCTCCGGGACGCTGGCAACTCATCAGATTGCAGGAATGGGTTCGGCGTTTGCCTTGGCGGCTGCTGCGTTCAATGAGGAAAAAGCTTCGATCGTCGCGTTGCGCGATCGCTTGCTCGAACAACTGTCGAGCCTGCCGGGTGTGCGCCTGAATGGCAGCGCCAGCCAGCGCATTCCGCACACCTTGAGCCTGACTTTCAGCGAGGGCGAATTCAACAGCGCCGCGTTGAGTCATTCGATCGCGTTTTCCGCGACCTCGGCCTGCAACTCGGCGAGCAACGCGCCTTCCCACGTGCTGTTGGCACTCGGCCACGACGCGCATCTGGCCGGGCGCACCATTCGCCTGAGTCTCGGCCGTTTCACCACTGCCGAGGACATCGACAAGGCTTGCGAACTGATCAAGAGCGCCTGCGCCAGTGCTCCGGCATTCTGGGCGACAGGGCTTTAACCAGCCGTCCTGACGGCTACGAACAATAACGAATAAGTGATTAGCAGGAGACATGATGAGTACCCAGACCTTGACCGAAGGATCGGTGCCCCAGCGCCTGGCGCGCACCCGTGAACTGATGCGCCGTGAAGGTATTCATGCGTTGTTGGTGCCGTCCGCCGACCCGCATTTGTCGGAATATTTGCCGGGTTACTGGCAGGGCCGGCAGTGGCTGTCGGGTTTCCACGGTTCGGTCGGCACGTTGATTGTCACTGACGATTTCGCCGGGGTCTGGGCCGACAGTCGTTACTGGGAACAGGCAACCAAGGAGCTCAACGGCAGCGGCATCGAACTGGTCAAGTTGCAACCGGGCCAACCGAGCCCGCTGGACTGGCTGGCCGAACAGACGCCAGAAGGTGGCGTGGTCGCGGTGGACGGTGCGGTGATGGCCGTGGCATCGGCCCGCACGTTGAGCAGCAAACTGGAAGCGCGGGGCGCTCGTTTGCGTACCGACATCGATCTGCTGAATGAAGTCTGGAGTGATCGCCCGAGCCTGCCGAACGCAGCGATCTATCAGCATCAGCCGCCGCAAGCGACGGTCAGCCGTGGCGAAAAACTCGCCAGCTTGCGCAAAACCTTGCAGGAACGCGGCGCTGATTGGCATTTCATCGCGACCCTGGACGACATCGCCTGGCTGTTCAACTTGCGCGGCGGTGATGTGTCGTTCAACCCGGTATTTGTTTCGTTTGCGCTGATCAATCAACAGCAAGCGACTTTGTTCGTGGCGTTGAGCAAGGTTGATGAAGATTTGCGCGCGGTGCTGGAGAAGGATGGCGTGACGCTGCGTGATTACAGCGAAGTCGCAGAGGCCTTGCGTGCGGTACCGAGTGGCGAGAGCTTGCTGGTGGATCCGGCGCGGGTCACCCGTGGCCTGCTGGATAATCTCGACAGTGAAGTAACGCTGGTCGAAGGTCTGAACCCGACCACCTTGGCCAAGTCGCAAAAAAGTGAAGCGGATGCTCAGCACATCCGTCAGGCGATGGAGCAGGATGGTGCGGCGCTGTGCGAATTCTTCGCCTGGCTGGAATCGGCCTGGGGGCGCGAACGCATCACCGAGCTGACCATCGACGAAAAACTCACCGCAGCGCGTGAGCGTCGTCCGGATTATGTGTCGTTGAGTTTCAACACCATCGCTGCGTTCAACGCCAACGGCGCGATGCCGCACTATCACGCCACTGAAGAAGAACACGCGGTGATCGAAGGCGATGGCCTGCTGTTGATCGACTCGGGTGGCCAATACCTCGGCGGCACTACCGACATCACGCGGATGGTGCCGGTCGGTACGCCGACCGAAGAGCAGAAACGCGATTGCACTCGGGTGTTGAAGGGCGTGATTGCCCTGTCGCGAGCGCATTTCCCGAAAGGCATTCTGTCGCCGCTACTGGATGCCATCGCGCGAGCGCCGATCTGGGCGGATAACGTCGATTACGGTCACGGCACCGGTCACGGCGTTGGCTATTTCCTCAATGTTCACGAGGGCCCGCAGGTCATCGCCTATCAAGCAGCGCCGGCACCGCAGACCGCCATGCAGCCGGGGATGATCACTTCGATCGAACCGGGCACCTATCGCCCTGGGCGTTGGGGTGTGCGCATCGAGAACCTGGCGATGAATCGCGAGGCCGGTAGCAGCGAGTTTGGCGATTTCCTCAAGTTTGAAACCTTGACCCTCTGCCCGATCGACACGCGGTGCCTGTTGCCGGCGTTGCTGAGTCAGGAGGAGAAGCAGTGGTTCAATGCCTACCACGCGCAAGTGCGTGAGCGTTTGAGTCCATTGCTCAACGGCGCAGCGCTGGAGTGGCTGAATACCCGCACTGCCGCTATTTAAGCGATTGTCGCCCGGGCGCTGTTGCCAGCGCCCGGGTCGTGGCTTCGTTCTAGCTCTGGCGCAATGCCTGTTCGACGAAGTCGAGTCGATCCTGACCAAAGAACAACTGCTGGCCGACAAACATGCTGGGAGCGCCGAACACGCCACGTTTAACCGCTGTTTCGGTATTTTCCTTGAGCACGGCTTTGACTGATTCGTCATTGGCCAATGCCAGTACGGTCTGCGGGTCAAAACCTTGTTCAGTCAATACTGCCGCGACTGTCTCGGGTTCATCCAGGCTGCGTCCTTCAACCCAAAGGGCAGTGAACAGGCAATCGATAAAGGCCTGAAAGCGTTCTGGACGATGCAATTGAATGCCGGTGACCGCGCGCATCAACATCAACGTGTTGATCGGGAAGTGCGGATTGAACGTGAGCGGTACGTCATACCGCTTGGCGTAGCGGTCCAGATCCTCAAACATGTAGCGGCCCTTGGCCGGAATCATCGCCGGTGATGCGTTGCCGGTCGCTTTGAACACGCCCCCCAGCAGCATCGGAATGTAGATCAACTCGCTGCCGGTCTGTGCGCAGATTTTCGGCAGTTGGGTGTAGGCCAGATACGTGGCAGGGCTGCCGAGGTCGAAATAGAACTCCACGGTTTTTGTCATTATTGCTGCACTCTCTTTATTGTTATGCAGGGGGAGGGCTTACCAGCGTTCATTCCATGGACGCAGGTCCAGTTCGAACGTCCAGGCGTCACGTGGCTGGCTGTGCAGATACCAATAGTTTTCGGCGATGTGTTCAGGATTGAGAATACCGTCCTGATCCTTGGTGGCGTACTTCTCGGGAAAACTGTTGCGAATGAAGTCGGTATCGATGGCGCCGTCGACCACCACGTGGGCGACGTGGATGTTCATTGGGCCCAGCTCTCGCGCCATGCTTTGTGCCAAGGCGCGAATCCCGTGTTTGGCACCGGCAAACGCGGCGAACCCGGAGGCACCGCGAAGCCCGGCGGTGGCGCCGGTGAATAGAATCGTGCCGCGCTGACGGGCGACCATGCGCTTGGCCACTTCACGTGCATTGAGGAAACCCGAGAAACAGGCCATTTCCCAGATCTTGAAATATTTGCGCGCGGTTTCTTCGAGAATACTGCAGGGCACGTTGGCGCCAATGTTGAAGACAAACGCTTCAATCGGGCCGACGCGGGTTTCGATGTCTTCGATCAACGCGATAACGTCTTCTTCTTTGCGCGCGTCGCAGGCGAATCCATGCGCTTCGCCGCCGTCGGCCTGAATGGCCTCCACCAGCGGCTGTAACTTGTCGGCGCTGCGCCGCGTGACGCAGGCGATGAAGTCTTCTTTGGCAAAGCGCTTTGCAATCGCCCCGCCCGTGGCGTCGCCAGCGCCGACAACCAATACGACCTTCTTGTTATTCATGGGCAGATCCCTTTAGTAAACGATCGTTAAGTGAACGAACGTTATGCTAGGATTTCGACAACGTCAAGCGAGTCAATGTCGAGGCCAAACACATGCGTTACTCCGCCAGTCACAAGCTGGAAACCCGCGAGAAGTTGCTCGAAAGCAGTGCTTTGTCGGCCAAGCGATCCGGTTTTTCCACCGTTGGTGTGGATGGTTTGATGAAGGCGATCGGTCTGAGTGGCGCGGCGTTCTACAGCCATTTTTCGTCAAAGGACGCGCTGTTCACGGCCATTGTCGAGCGGGAGTTGGGTCAGAGTCTGGAACGCTTGGGTGGGCAGGGCGTGCAGGATCGCCAGCGCCTGGAGCGTTGCCTCAAACACTATCTGAGCATGGCCCATGTCGAACAGCCTGAGGCGGGGTGTGCGTTGCCGGCGTTGGGCGCAGAAATTGCCCGGTCTGACCTGCAAGTGCGAGAGCAAGCCGAGCTGTGGATCTGTCGACTGCAGCAGAGTTGGGCGCAGATACTTGAGAATGACAGCCTGGCGTGGTCGGTCCTGTCCCAGTGTGTTGGTGCACTGGTCGTCGCACGCATGCTGGCCACGCCGGACATGCAGCGAGCGGTGCTTACGTCCAGCCATGAAGAGATTGGTCGTCAGATCGCCCAGCCGCACTGATCTATTTGCAGATGACGATCATGCTGCGGCTGGTATAGCCGGCAGGGTTGAGGCCAAACGGGTAGTCGCCGGGTTCTTCCACGGCGTCACCCGATTTGGCGATCACCTTGTAGCCCTTTGGCGCGCAGGAATTGGCAGCGCTGGCATAACACTTGTCCCAGGAGGACGAGAGCCCCGAGCAGTTGATGTGCAACCCTTTTTTTCCGCGTTTTACCTGAGTTTCCGAGGTCGCCGCACAACCTGCTACTGCCAGTATGGCGATCACTATCAAAATTCGTTTCATTACCGTCCTTATGGCAGCCTCGAGTCTGACGTTCGGGTCTGCCTGCATTCGATCGCGCTTGAAGCGTTCTGAAATCCCTGTCCGAAAAAATCCATATCTGGCACTGAGTTAGACGCTTAAACATGGCCTAAATCAACGCCAATTGCCAGACCTTCGTCAAATCCCGTTTCAATCTGCCGCAATCGCAGGCTTGGCGCTACTGCCCATGGTCAGCGTGGCTCCAACGGACGCCAGAATAATGCACAGAATCGCCATCCATTGTGACAGCGTGAGGTATTCCTGCAGAAACAACAGACCGGACAAGGCGCCGAACGCGGGTTCGATACTCATCAGTGTGCCGAAGGTTCGTGCGGGCAGGCGAGTGAGGGCGACCATTTCCAGTGTGTAGGGCAGGGCGGTGGACAGGATGGCGACGCCAATGGCGATCGGGATCAACGAAGGTGTCAGCAGTGCGGCACCGGCGTGGACGATGCCGATGGGCGCAACGAACAGCGCTGCGATCATGACGCCCAATGCGGCGGTCGTGACGCCGTTGTCAGCGCCGGCTTTCTGGCCGAACAGAATATAGAGCGCCCAGCAAACACCTGCTCCCAATGCATACCCGGCCCCGACCAGGTCGATTCCCGCGGTTGTCGCACCTGTAGGTATAAGAAGCAACAGGCCCGCTGCGGCCAGGGCTATCCATAGAAAGTCGATGGCTCGGCGGGAGGCATAAATAGCAACGGCCAGCGGGCCGGTGAATTCGAGGGCGACAGCAATGCCCAGCGGTACCGTACGCAAAGACATATAGAAGAGAAAGTTCATGCCGCCCAGGGCCATGCCGTAAACGATCACTGTGCGCAGCGACTTGGCGGTGAGCCTGGCTCGCCATGGGCGCAGCAGCAACAGCATGATCACGCTGGCGAAGATCAGCCGCAACGTGGTTGTCCCCTGTGCGCCGATCACCGGGAACATGCTTTTCGCCAGGGAAGCGCCGGACTGGATCGATGCCATGGCTATTAATAGCAGGCCAACCGGGAACAGCGTTGAGGCAAGAGTGCGAGGTTGGTCAGTCATTGCGAGGCATCGTCCAAGGTCAGAACAGGCATTTTATTGATTGTTGGGCAATATACTGCGCATTCGGCGCATTGGCGTCTATATATAAGCAGGCTTTTTGCGTGCGTTGATAGAAAACCTGAATTAGGGGTTGACGGCAGATTTCAGATGTCTATAATTCGCCCCACTTCCGGCGCAGTCGAAACGGAAAACTCCTTGAGATTCAATGAGTTATGCAGGTTTCGGCAGCAGGTGCTTCAGTTCATCGAAGCCAGAAAGAAGTTGAAAAAGAGGTGTTGACAGCAGCGTGTAACGCTGTAGAATTCGCCTCCCGCTGACGAGAGATCTGAAGCGCAAGTGGTTGAAGTTGTTGAAGAATTCTTCGAAAACT
>NZ_RWIL01000122.1:0-7128 GCF_009764635.1 Pseudomonas sp. PB103
AGGCTGCGATCTTTTGATCTGGATTGTAAAAAACAAGATCAAAAGATCGCAGCCTGCGGCAGCTCCTACATGGGCCGTGGTTGTAACTTCAGAGGACGAACAGGTCGACGAAGCGGTTGACCGGGGTGGACTCCAGCCGGGTTTGATCTTTGCACAACGCGAAAATCTCGCCGCTGCGCTGGCCGGTGAAACGCGTGGCCAGATTGGCTTTGAACTTGTCCTCCAGCAACGGAATGCCCTCGGCACGGCGGCGACGGTGGCCGATCGGGTATTCCACCACGACGTTTTCGCTGCTGCTGCCATCCTTGAAAAACACCTGCACGGCGTTGGCAATCGAGCGCTTGTCGGGCTCCAGGTATTCGCGGGTGAAACGCGGTTCTTCGACGATGACCATTTTCTCGCGCAGCACATCGATGATCGGGTGCGCCTTGTGGAAATCGTCTTCGTATTGCTCGGCGACCAGATTGCCGAACGCCAGCGGCACGGCGGTCATGTACTGGATGCAGTGGTCACGGTCGGCGGCATTGGCCAGCGGCCCGACTTTGGAAATGATGCGAATCGCCGATTCGTGGGTGGTGATGACGATCCGGTCGATTTCATGCAGACGATTGCGCACTTGAGGGTGCAAGGTCACCGCAGCTTCGCAGGCGGTTTGCGCATGGAATTCGGCGGGGAAGCTGATCTTGAACAGGACGTTTTCCATCACATAACTGCCGAAGGGTCGCGAGAAACTGAAGGCGCGTTTGTCCTCGGGCTTCAAACTCAGATCGCTGTTGGTGTGGCTGAACAGCACGTCATAAAAGCCCCACTGCTTTGCAGTCAGAACCCCGGGAATGCCCATTTCGCCGCGCAGCGCGATATCGGCGAGGCGCACGCCACGACTGGACGCATCCCCCGCCGCCCAGGATTTGCGCGACCCGGCATTCGGGGCATGGCGATAGGTGCGCAGCGCCTGCCCATCGGCGAACGCATGGGACAAGGCTGATAACAGTTGCTCGCGATTGGCGCCCATCAGTTTCGCGGTGACGGCAGTGGAGGCGACTTTCACCAGGATGACGTGATCGAGTCCTACGCGGTTGAAGGAGTTTTCCAGGGCGATCACGCCTTGAATCTCGTGGGCCATGATCATCGCTTCGAGCACATCGCGGATCGTCAGCGGCGCTTCAGCGTTGGCCACGCGCTTCTGTGAGAGATGATCGGCCACCGCGAGAATCGCGCCGAGGTTGTCGGATGGATGCCCCCATTCGGCGGCGAGCCAGGTGTCGTTGTAGTCGAGCCAGCGGACGATGCAGCCGATGTCCCACGCGGCCTTGACCGGGTCGAGACGATAGGAAGTGCCGGGGACGCGCGCGCCAAACGGCACGACGGTGCCTTCGACGATCGGGCCGAGGTGTTTGGTGCATTCGGGGAACCGCAGCGCCAGCAGGCCGCAGCCTAACGTGTCCATGAGACAGTTGCGGGCGCTGTCGAGGGCTTCGGTGGATTCGGCTTTGAAGGTGAGGACGTAGTCGGCGATGTCCTGCAGGACACGGTCGTAGTCGGGGCGGTTGTTCAGGTCGACGTTGGCGCTCATGTTCGATTCACTCTTGAAGTGGTTCGTTGATGGGACCTCGGTTCAGGCGGGCAGATTTTTATAATTGAAATGCAATCCCTGTAGGAGCTGCCGAAGGCTCGGGCCGCGATCGGACGATCTTTTGATCTTGATCTTAAAAACAAAGATCAAAAGATCGCAGCCTTCGGCAACTCCTACAGGGGGTGAATGATTGATCAGAATGAATCGCCGGGGACGCGTACGTAACCTTCCATCAGCACCCGCGCACTGCGGCTCATGATGGCTTTTTTGACGATCCACTCGCCGTTTTCCAGACTGGCTTCAGCACCAACCCGCAACGTCCCGGACGGATGCCCGAAGCGCACGGCATTGCGTTCAACGCCGCCCGCCGCAAGGTTCACCAAGGTGCCGGAAATAGCCGCCGCCGTACCAATCGCCACCGCCGCCGTGCCCATCATCGCGTGGTGCAATTTGCCCATCGACAACGCACGCACCAGCAAATCCACATCCCCGGCGCCAATCGCCTTACCACTGGACGCCACGTAATCCGCAGGCTTGGCAACGAACGCGACTTTCGGCGTGTGTTGCCGTTTCGCCGCTTCATCCAGATTGGCAATCAGGCCCATGCGCAGCGCGCCGTAAGCACGAATGGTCTCGAACATCTGCAATGCTTTCGGATCGCTGTTGATCGCGCCTTGCAACTCGGTGCCGGTGTAGCCAATGTCTTCGGCGTTGACGAAAATCGTCGGGATGCCGGCGTTGATCATCGTCGCTTTGAACGTGCCGACACCCGGCACTTCCAGCTCATCGACCAGGTTACCGGTGGGGAACATCGAGCCACCGCCGCCCTCTTCTTCCGCCGCCGGATCCATGAATTCAACCTGCACTTCAGCGGCCGGAAAGGTCACGCCGTCGAGTTCGAAATCACCGGTTTCCTGCACTTCGCCGTTGGTGATCGGCACGTGGGCAATAATGGTTTTGCCAATGTTGGCCTGCCACACGCGCACCACCGCAACACCGTTGTGCGGAATGCGGCTGGCATCGACCAGGCCGTTGCTGATGGCGAACGAACCGACCGCTGCCGAGAGGTTGCCGCAGTTGCCGCTCCAGTCGACGAACGGCTTGTCGATGGAGACCTGTCCGAACAGGTAATCGACGTCGTGATCGGCTTTGGTGCTTTTCGACAGGATCACGGTTTTGCTGGTGCTTGAAGTGGCGCCGCCCATGCCGTCGATTTGCTTGTCGTAGGGGTCGGGGCTGCCGATGATGCGCAGCAACAGAGCGTCGCGAACCGGGCCGGGAATCTGCGCCGCTTCGGGCAAATCCTTGAGGCTGAAAAACACGCCTTTGCTGGTGCCACCGCGCATGTAGGTAGCGGGGATTTTGATCTGTGGTGCGTGAGCCATATTGCTCCTTACCGAAGGCATGGGGCCTGAAACCCCATGCCCACATCAGTTGATTTAAACGGCAACCGCCGACTCTTCAAGGAAGTCCTGAGCGAAGCGTTGCAACACGCCGCCGGCCTCGTAGATCGACACTTCTTCAGCGGTATCCAGACGGCAAGTCACCGGCACATCAACGCGCTCGCCGTTCTTGCGATGGATCACCAGCGTCAGATCCGCGCGCGGCTTGCGCTCGCCGATCACGTCGTAGGTTTCGCTGCCGTCGATGGCCAGCGTATGACGGTCGGTGCCCGCTTTGAACTCCAGGGGCAACACGCCCATGCCCACCAGGTTGGTGCGGTGAATGCGCTCGAAACCTTCAGCGGCAATCGCTTCGACGCCGGCAAGACGCACGCCTTTCGCCGCCCAGTCGCGGGACGAACCCTGACCATAATCGGCGCCGGCAATGATGATCAGCGGCTGTTTGCGTTCCATGTAGGTTTCGATGGCTTCCCACATGCGCATGACCTTGCCTTCCGGCTCGACCCGCGCCAGCGAACCCTGTTTGACCTTGCCATTTTCCACAACCATTTCGTTGAACAGTTTCGGGTTGGCGAAGGTTGCGCGCTGCGCGGTCAAGTGGTCGCCACGGTGTGTTGCGTACGAGTTGAAGTCCTCTTCCGGCAAGCCCATTTTCGCCAGGTATTCGCCGGCGGCGCTGTCGAGCATGATCGCGTTGGATGGCGACAGGTGATCGGTGGTGATGTTGTCGGGCAGCACCGCCAGCGGGCGCATGCCCTTCAGCGGACGGGCACCGGCCAGTGCGCCTTCCCAATACGGCGGACGGCGGATGTAGGTGCTCATCTCGCGCCAGTCGTACAGCGGCGTGACTTTCGGGCCGGTGTCTTCGTGGACGGCGAACATCGGAATATAGACCTGACGGAACTGCTCAGGCTTGACCGAAGATTTCACCACGGCGTCGATTTCTTCGTCGCTCGGCCAGATGTCTTTCAGGCGGATTTCCTTGCCGTCGACCACGCCCAAGACATCCTTCTCGATATCGAAACGGATGGTCCCGGCGATGGCGTAAGCGACCACCAGCGGCGGCGACGCGAGGAACGCTTGCTTGGCGTACGGATGGATGCGGCCGTCGAAGTTGCGGTTGCCCGAGAGCACGGCGGTGGCGTACAGATCACGGTCGATGATCTCTTGCTGGATCACCGGATCCAGCGCGCCGGACATGCCGTTGCACGTGGTGCAGGCGAAGGCGACGACGCCGAAACCGAGCTGCTCCAGCTCCGTGGTCAGCCCCGCTTCGTCGAGGTACAGCGCGACAGTTTTCGAACCCGGCGCCAGCGAGGATTTCACCCACGGTTTGCGGGTCAGGCCGAGCTTGTTGGCGTTGCGCGCGATCAGGCCAGCGGCGATGACATTGCGCGGGTTGCTGGTGTTGGTGCAACTGGTGATGGCGGCGATGATCACCGCGCCGTCAGGCATTTGCCCGGGGACTTCTTCCCACTGACCGGAGATGCCTTTGGCCGCCAGATCCGAGGTCGCAACGCGAGCGTGCGGGTTGCTCGGGCCGGCCATGTTGCGCACCACCGAAGACAAGTCGAAAGTCAGGCCACGCTCGTATTGCGCGCCTTTCAGGCTGTCTGCCCAGAGGCCGGTGAGCTTGGCGTACTGCTCGACGAGCTGCACTTGCTGATCTTCACGACCGGTGAGTTTCAGGTAATCGATGGTCTGCTGGTCGATGTAGAACATCGCCGCCGTAGCGCCGTATTCCGGGGCCATGTTGGAGATGGTCGCGCGGTCGCCGAGGGTCAGCGCAGCGGCGCCTTCGCCGAAGAACTCCAGCCATGCGCCAACGACCTTTTGTTTGCGCAGGTATTCGGTCAGCGCCAGCACCATGTCGGTGGCGGTGATGCCCGGTTGCAACTTGCCGGTCAGTTCGACGCCGACGCTTTCCGGCAGACGCATCCACGACGCGCGACCGAGCATCACGCTCTCGGCTTCGAGGCCGCCAACGCCGATGGCGATCACGCCCAAGGCATCGACGTGCGGGGTGTGGCTGTCGGTGCCGACGCAGGTGTCGGGGAACGCGACGCCTTCACGCACCTGAATCACCGGAGACATTTTCTCCAGGTTGATCTGGTGCATGATGCCGTTGCCCGGCGGGATCACATCAACGTTCTTGAAGGCCTTTTTGGTCCAGTTGATGAAGTGGAAACGGTCTTCGTTGCGACGGTCTTCGATGCCGCGGTTTTTCTCGAACGCCTGGGCATCGAAACCACCGGCCTCGACGGCCAGCGAGTGGTCAACGATCAGTTGCGTCGGTACCACCGGGTTGACCTGCGCCGGGTCGCCGCCCTGCAAGGCGATCGCATCGCGCAGGCCAGCGAGGTCGACCAGTGCGGTCTGGCCGAGGATGTCGTGGCAGACCACGCGCGCCGGGAACCACGGGAAATCGAGGTCGCGTTTGCGTTCGATCAGTTGCTTGAGCGAATCGGTGAGCGTGGCCGGGTCGCAGCGACGCACCAGGTTTTCCGCCAGCACGCGGGAGGTGTACGGCAGGGTGTCGTAACTGCCGGGCTGAATCGCTTCGACAGCCGCGCGGGCATCGAAATAATCCAGAGGGCTGCCGGGCAGGGTTTTGCGGAATGCTGTGTTCATCGGGTCAGGACTCGGGTCACGGTGGTTGCAAAGGGTGATGCCTGGCACCGACTTCGAAATTCACACTGAACCCTGTGGGAGCTGGCTTGCCAGCGATAGCGGTGGGTCAGTCAGCATCATTGTTGGATGTGACGCCGTCATCGCTGGCAAGCCAGCTCCCACAGGGATTTAGGTGAGCTTCGAGATCAGTATTCGGCCCTCACCATTTCAGCGACGTTCGATTGGCACGAACTTGCGCTGTTCGACGCCGATGTATTCGGCGCTTGGGCGGATGATGCGGTTGTTGGCGCGCTGTTCGAACACGTGCGCGGCCCAGCCGGTGAGGCGGGAGCAGACGAAAATCGGCGTGAACAGCTTGGTCGGAATGCCCATGAAGTGATACGCCGAGGCATGGTAGAAATCGGCGTTGGGGAAGAGTTTTTTCTGCTCCCACATGGTCTTGTCGATGGCTTCCGAGACCGGGAACAACACCTTGTCACCGACTTCATCAGCCAGCTGTTTCGCCCAGCCTTTGATCACTTCGTTGCGCGGGTCGCTGTCCTTATAGATCGCGTGGCCGAAGCCCATGATCTTGTCTTTGCGCTCAAGCATGCCGAGGGTGCCTTTGATCGCCTCTTCCGGCGAAGAGAAGCGCTCGATCATTTCCATCGCCGCTTCATTGGCGCCGCCATGCAACGGGCCGCGCAGCGAACCGATGGCGGCGGTGACGCAGGAATACAGATCAGACAGGGTCGAGGCGCAAACGCGGGCGGTGAAGGTCGAAGCGTTGAATTCGTGCTCGGCGTAAAGGATCAGCGAAACGTTCATCACTTTGACGTGCAGTTCGCTCGGCTTTTTGTCGTGCAGCAGGTGCAGGAAATGGCCGCCGAGGGTTGGTTCGTCGCTGACGCAATTGATGCGTTTGCCGTCATGGCTGAAGCGATACCAGTAGCACATGATCGCCGGGAATGCGGCGAGCAATCGGTCGGTCTTGTCGCGCTGTTCGGAGAAGTCTTTCTCCGGTTCGATATTGCCAAGGAACGAGCAACCGGTGCGCATCACGTCCATCGGGTGGGCGTCGGCGGGGATGCGTTCGAGCACTTCTTTCAGCGCTTGCGGCAGGTCGCGCAGCTTGCTCAGTTTGCCTTGGTATTCGTCGAGTTGCGCCTTCGTTGGCAGTTCGCCGTAAAGCAGCAGGTAGGCGACTTCTTCAAATTGCGCATCGGCTGCCAGTTCGCGCACGTCGTAACCGCGATAGGTCAGCCCGGCACCGGCCTGGCCCACGGTGGACAGTGCGGTTTGCCCGGCAACCTGGCCACGGAGCCCGGCGCCACTGAGTACTTTTGCTTCGGCCATTTCTATCTCCAATCTTGAATTTGTTAGGGAGTGTGGCGAAAAGATCGCAGCCCCTTGCACTGTAGGAGCTGCCGCAGGCTGCGATCTTTTGATCTTCATTTTTTCGCAGCAAACAACGCATCGAGCTTCTGCTCGAACGTGTGGTAATCAATACGATCGTAAAGCTCCATGCGAGTCTGCATGGTG